>CAZNXD010000107.1:0-5381 GCA_964576935.1 uncultured Pirellulales bacterium
TGGCCCAGGTCTTTAAGATCGATGTCACCAAGTGTGAAAAATGTGGCGGTGACAGCGCCGGCGCCCATAATCACCGCGATTATACGGGACAGTATTATTAAGGTGCTTATGCGATTTGTGTCCAGGCTGCTTTTGATTACTTTGCCGTCCGGGCCGACGCCAGTAATTGGATGTTTCTCCCAATGGTCCAGCAACGGCTTATAGAACAATCCGTTTACCATGAAGTGTACGCGAGGATACTTATCTTCCCACTTACCGAATAGTACCGGAAGTCGCCGGACTGTTCTTAGTCCTGCTATTGAATCCGAATGCCAGCAGTAGGTCGCCGGCTGGCCCCAGTTTATTCCGACACTGCTAAGTACTAAGCCGCCGCCGAGTATTATTAATAATGCGGCAGCATCGAATTTTTTCAATCTTGGTGCGCTCATTCGGTCTTTAGTTTCGTTGCCCCAGCCATTTGATTTTCTTAAAAGCCACCCAGCTCATTTTAAGTAACAGCAAGCCGTGTCGAAATCTGCTTATGTTTGTCGAACCGTAAGTCCTTGCACGGTATGTCACCGGGACCTCGATTACTTTAAAGTTCTGCTTAACCGCTCCGAAGATAAGGTCAAAGTCGCCAAATGGGTCGAAGTCACCAAAGTATGAACGGTTGGCTGCTATTAGCTCGTAATCCTTTTTGCGAATCATCTTGGTGCCGCAAAGCGTATCTCTGAATCGTTGACCTAAAAGCCAGCTAAACAGCGCACCAAAAAACTTATTGCCGCACAAATTAAGAAAACGCATTGCTTCTTTTTCTATCGGATATACGAGCCGTGAGCCGTTGATGTATTCGCCTTTGCCGTCGCGCAGGGCTCTAAAAAACTTCGGCAAATCTTCGGGCGGCGCCGTGAGGTCCGCATCCTGAATGACCAGCACATCACCTTTAGACGCAGCAAAACCTTTTCTGACCGCATCACCTTTGCCGATACCGTCGCCCTGGTTAATCAGGCTAATCTTGCGCTTGGGGTGTTTGCTAATCTGAAGTTGTATTTCTTCCGGTGTGCCGTCGGTGCTGTTGCCGTCAACAAATATAATCTCTGTCTCGCGGCCCATATCAGGTATGCGCTCAACGGCTTCTGCGATATTGCCGCGCTCATTGCGACAGGGAACTATTACTGAGACGGACATGTCCCGGTCTTTCTTGGGTTCCGGCACCGGCCGAGCTACAACAAGGTTAACCAGATTCAGATGTCTCAGACCCGGAAGCAGAGACAGGAAATAGTTACATATCTCACTGATTAAGGGAATCCACTTCGGCATCATTAAATACGAATCGGTACGAACGGTTTCAAAGTTGCCCAGTTCGAGTAAGTTTATGATATCAGCCGGCGGCAGCCAGTTTTGATAGGAATAAGGACGTCTTATCCGAAGAAGAGAACCCAGACGAAGTACCCATTCCCAAAGATAACTGTAGTATGTAACGACCACGCGAGTATCTTCAGTCGTAAGCGGTCTGATTTGCTCAAGGACCTGCTGAATATCATGCCATCGGCCCAGTGAGTTGCAGATAAGAATATAATCGAATTTCTCATTCAGCTTCAGCTCGTGCGGGTCCATCACGTGAAAATGTAAATTTGGAAAACGCTTTTTGGCGGAGTCAATTGCCTCTGGATTTTCATCAACACCAACTCCGTAGCTCGGTGATACAGCAGCAAGAAGGTCTCCACATTCACAGCCTACATGCAGGACACGACTGTCAGGACGAACGACAAATCGATATATCCGTTCAAGCCACTTATAGTAATATGAATTGCGTTTTCTCCATCGAAGAATCTCGTGACCACCAAGAAAACCATTGGCGTGTTCTTGAGCATCTGCGTCATGTTCGGTCATTAGCTTGTTCTTTCATAAAACCTGACACGCGTTTAGTATCGGGGGCTTCTATGATTGGGCCCTCCGTTATTATCGCTGTTATTAGCGCCGCTTCGGTGACATCGAACGCAGGATTATACACCGCTGCGTCCTTAGGAGCAACCGTAATGGCCGAAACCCCCTTTACTTCATCCGCAGCCCTTTCTTCAATAGGTATTTTCTCACCGCTGCCCAGGTTCATATCAAAGGTGCTCGAAGGCGCTGCAACGTAAAACGGCACATTATGTTTTTTCGCGAGCACAGCCAGGCTATACGTGCCGATTTTATTTGCCGTATCGCCATTGGCTGCTATTCGGTCAGCCCCGACAATCACAGCATCTATTTTGTTCTGTTTCATCAGCCAGCCGGCCGTGTTATCGCATATAAGCGTGGATTCAATCCCGGCCTGTTGAAGTTCCCACATCGTGAGTCGAGCTCCCTGGAGCAGCGGTCGTGTCTCGTCAACGTATACCCTAAATCGTTTACCATTTTTATGTGCTTCAAAAATAACCGATAGCGCCGTGCCTTGTCCTGCCGTAGCCAGTGCACCTGCGTTACAGTGTGTCAAAACCGCTCCGCCGTCCGGTACAAACTTTTGGCCGTTCTGACCAATCCGCAGGCACATCTGGACATCTTCTTTATATATGGTTTGGGCAACATCAAATACGACCTGCTTTACTGATTCGACGGTCGTTGGGTTTTCGGATTCAACCAAACGTTTTGCTGCTTTTTCAACGCGTTCAAGAGCCCAAAAGAGATTTACGGCGGTCGGACGGGACGACGTTAGGTATTTAGAACTTTGCTCTATACAACTAAGCACTTGCTCAACCGAGGTGTTGGCTTCAAGTTTCTGTAAAGCCAGGACCATCCCGTAGCCGGCGGCGACTCCAATGGCCGGCGCTCCGCGGACCGCAAGTGTCTTTATCGCCTCATAAAGCTGTTCGGTATCAGTTATCTTTAATTTTACAAACTCAGCGGGCAACTTGCGCTGGTCGATTATCTCCAGATAACCGTCTGCATCTCCAATCCATTTAAGCGCCGATGAAATCATCAAACTTACCAAAAAAATATTTTTATTTATCAGAGTAATACTGCCGAAAACTATGCCGAAGCCCGGACTGCCTTTCGGGCTTTGCTTTTCTTCGAGCCGTTATCGGCGTCGAGCTTTTTCTTAAGATATTTTGCTGTATAGCTTTTTCTGTTCTTTATAATTTCCTCAGGCACTCCCGCTGTGACGACCCGGCCGCCTGCATCGCCGCCTTGGGGTCCGAGGTCGATAATATAATCAGCCATCTTAATAACGTCCAGATTATGCTCAATAACAATTACTGTATTGCCCATATCGCACAATCTTTGCAGGACATTGAGCAGATTGTGAATATCCGCGAAATGCAGCCCCGTCGTTGGTTCATCAAGTAAATATAATGTATGGCCCGTTGCAGCTTTGCCTAATTCCGATGCGAGCTTGACCCGCTGGGCTTCACCGCCTGAAAGCGTTGTCGAGGCCTGGCCGAGTTTCATATACCCAAGTCCCACATCGTTAAGAGTTTTGAGCATGCGTAATATCGCGGGGAAGTTCGCAAAGAAGGACAACGCATCTTCAATCCTCATATCCAGCACATCGGCAACATTTTTGCCTTTATATGTTACCTGCAGCGTTTCCTGGTTGTATCGAGTGCCCTTGCAACTTTGGCAGGTGACATAGACGTCGGGCAGGAAATGCATTTCAATCTTTTTAGTTCCCTGGCCCTTGCAGTGCTCACATCTGCCGCCTTTGACGTTAAAGCTGAATCGTCCCGGCTTATAACCGCGAATCTTGGCCTCGCGGGTTAATGAAAACAGCTTGCGTATCTCATCAAAAGCGCCGGTGTAAGTCGCCGGGTTGCTGCGCGGTGTCTTGCCGATTGGCGACTGGTTTATCTCAATGACCTTGTCAATCTGGGACGTGCCCAGTATACTTTTGTGCTTGCCGGGCTTGTCGCGCGAGCCGTAGAGTCTCCGTCGCAAAGCACGCAGCAAAACCTGGTCAACTAATGTGCTCTTGCCGGAACCGGAAACGCCGGTCACACAAATAAAGACTCCCAGCGGAAATTTGACATCGATTTGTTTGAGATTGTTTTCCTGGGCGGCCTTTACTTCCAGACACTTGCGCAAACTGAATTTTCTTCTCTTTGAAGGCAGGTCGATTTTCTTTTTGCCTGCCAGGTACTCGCCGGTAATCGACCTTTTACATTTTTTGACTTCTTCGATGTTGCCCTGTATGACAATCTCCCCGCCGTGTGCGCCCGCGGCGGGACCAATGTCGATAATATGGTCGGCGCTTTCGATAACATCCTCGTCGTGTTCGACAACCAGAACAGTATTGCCGATAGTCCTCAATCGGCGCAATATCCCCAGCAATCTGTCATTATCCCGCTTGTGAAGTCCAATCGTCGGTTCGTCAAGAACATAGCATACTCCCACCAGGCCGCTTCCCACTTGTGTGGCCAGACGAATCCGCTGAGCCTCGCCGCCCGAAAGTGTACTGCTCCTGCGGTCCAGCGTCAGATACCCAAGCCCGACATCGACCATGAATTTAAGCCGGGCCTTTATTTCTTTAATCACCGCAGCGGCAATCATAGTCTTTTCGCTGTCCAGGCTCAGATTATCAAAAAATTCCTGAGCCTTCTCGATACTGAGTGTAGTCAGTTCATTGATATTCTTACCCCCTACAGTTACAGCAACAGCCTCGGGACATAACCTTGCGCCTTTGCAGCTTGTACAGGGCTGTTCGGACAGATAACTGTGCAGCCGGGCCTTTACATATTCACTGGTGGTCGTTTTCCACCGCCTCGTTAGATTGGGAATCACTCCCTCAAAAGACATCCCGCACTTTCTCGCTTCGGTGCTGGTTGTGCCGTGCATAAGAACCTGTCGAACATCTTTGGGTATTTGCTCGAAAGGTATAGCCTTGCTTGTTCCCATGTTCCGGCAGAATCTTTTAATCAGCCGGTTATAGAAGATGTTCATTCGCTTGCCGCCTTTTCGCCAGGCGTCGATGGCGCCGTTCTCCAGTGAAACGGTCTTGTCCGGCACAATCAAGTCCGGGTCGAACTCAAGGATAGTTCCCAGACCATCACAGCTTTTGCAGGCGCCGTATGGGCTGTTAAAACTGAACAGCCGAGGCGACAGCTCGGAAAGACTGCACTGAGGGTGTTTGGGGCAGGCAAATTTTTCGCTGTAAAGAACCTCTTTCCAGTTGCCGTCTCCCCCATTACTGGAACTGTCCTTTGGCTGTTGAACTAAAACCAGCATAAGACCTTCGCCCAGTTTCAGTGCGGTCTCTGTAGAATCGGCAAGCCGAATGCGAATAGAATCTTTTATTATTAGCCGGTCCACAACCGCTTCGATGTCATGTTTTTTCTTTTTATCCAGTTCAGGGACGTTCTTTACATCGTAAATACTCCCGTCAACTCGTACCCGCACGAACCCTTCTCGCTGAACATCACCAA
>CAZNXD010000107.1:5391-6217 GCA_964576935.1 uncultured Pirellulales bacterium
CCAAATACCTCACGATGCTCACCTTTCTTGCCGCGGATAAGCGGGGCGCAAATCTGAATTTTTGTGCTTTCGGGATAACTCAGTATCGACTCGGTTATCTGTGAAGCGTGCTGGCTGGCGATTTCCTTGCCGCAGACCCAGCAGTGAGGCTGACCGGCGCGTGCAAAGAGCAGCCGGAAGTAATCGTAGATTTCCGTAGTAGTAGCTACAGTCGAGCGGGGATTGCTGCTGGCGCTTCGCTGCTCTATGGCGATGGTCGGAGGCAGACCAGTGATATTGCCCACCGCCGGTTTTTGCATTTGCTCCAGGAACTGCCGAGCGTATGAGCTGAGCGACTCGACATATTTCCTTCTGCCCTCGGCGTAAATCGTATCGAAAGCAAGCGAGCTCTTGCCCGAGCCGCTTATACCCGTAATGACCACTAACTGGTCGCGCGGAATGCTCAAGTTGATATTCTTGAGGTTGTGCTCGGCGGCGCCCGTAATTTGAATTACTTTATCCATCCGTCCGGTATTATCACCCTCACATGGCGTAACACTGTTCTTTAGCGAATTCTGACAGTAGCCCAAACCAGCAAGTTTATCACAAACCCGCAAAAAGTAAATCCTTTTTCTACCTGGACATAAGTGCGATAAAGCGCGGAAGTTCTTATGTTACTTGACTTTACAGGCTTTCTGTGGTATAATTTTAAGTTTATAAGCGGGGCGGGTTTTGTTGTTTATTCTGCCTCTTCAATGGGAATGCGGGTGATGAAAAAAGCAACAATATTAATGTGTCTGCTTTGCCTTGGCCTCTGCGCATCCAGCCTGGCCGATCCAAATAATCC
>CAZNXD010000108.1:0-6203 GCA_964576935.1 uncultured Pirellulales bacterium
CTGCAGCTCAATCACGGCAGGCCACTCGAGCCTGCCGACCGTGACGCACTCCGGGCACAGATAATCCGCTCCGCCCTAAACCAAAAATCCTGAATATTGCCCCTCTCATCTGCCAAAATGGCATAAAATTCGATATCTGTTGCTCTATCCTGTTTGGCTACTATTTTCTAAGTCTTTGCAAATACTAATGTTAGCTTCAGAAATTGTGCAAGTCCCCATAGCTGGCACAGTGTTTGCAATTTATTACCTCGGTATAAGTATGACCACGTTGGTGCAAGTATGACCATGTGATTCGAAAGGAAAGCACTATGGCTAAGATAATTGGAATAGACCTGGGAACAACAAACTCCGTGGTGGCCGTAATGGAAGGCTCGGCCCCCAAGGTACTCATAAACTCTTCCGGCTCTCGCCTCACGCCCTCTGTAGTCGGTTTTACGGACAAAGGTGAGCGGCTGGTCGGGCAGATTGCGCGGCACCAGCAGGTGACGAACCCTGAGAACACCGTTTTCTCCATCAAGCGTTTCATGGGCCGAAGGCATAATGAGGTCGCTTCGGAAGAGAAAATCGTACCTTACAAAATAACAGGCTCACCCGAAGAGCTGGTCAAGGTGAATATCCGGGGCAAAGAGTACACCCCGCCGGAGGTCTCCGCTATGATACTACAGGACTTGAAGAAGACCGCAGAAGACTACCTCGGCGAACAAGTTACCAATGCCGTTATCACCGTCCCGGCCTATTTTAATGACTCGCAGCGCCAGGCCACCAAAGACGCCGGAAAAATCGCAGGCCTCGAAGTCGAAAGGATTATCAACGAGCCGACCGCGGCGGCGCTGGCGTACGGACTCGAAAAGAAAAAGAACGAAAAGGTTGCCATCTTCGATTTCGGAGGCGGTACCTTCGATATATCTATCCTCGATATCGGCGATAACGTTTTTGAAGTCCTCAGCACCAACGGTGATACGCATCTCGGCGGTGACGACCTTGATGAAGTCTTAATCAACCACCTTGCCGACGAATTCAAAAAGACAGAAGGCATCGACCTGCGTCAGGACCCGATGGCCCATCAGAGACTCAAAGAGGCAGCCGAAAAAGCAAAATGCGAATTGAGCACTCAGCTCGAAGCGACCGTTAACCTGCCGTTCATCACCGCCGACGCATCGGGCCCCAAGCACCTGCAGATTACAATCTCCCGAAGTAAGTTCGAGCAGTTAGCCGAGCCGATTTTCGAACGGCTCAAAATGCCGTGCCAGAAAGCGCTTGAGGATGCGAAACAGTCGGCAGGCGATATCGCTGAAATCCTGCTGGTCGGTGGCTCAACCAGAATCCCCAAGGTCCAGGAGATTGTAAAAGACATCTTCAACAAGGAATCCAACAGAAGCCTTAATCCCGATGAGGTCGTGGCAATGGGCGCCGCCATCCAGGGAGCCGTTCTTGCGGGCGATGCGGGTGTAAAAGATATTCTGCTGCTCGATGTAACTCCGTTGTCACTGGGTGTCGAGACCTTAGGCGGAGTTATGACAAGGCTCATCGAGCATAACACCACCATACCTACGAGCAAAAAGGAAATCTTCTCGACCGCTGCGGATAATCAGACCAGTGTTGATATCCACGTCCTTCAGGGCCAGCGCGAATTCGCCAGGGACAACCGCTCGCTCGGCCGATTCCAGTTGACCGACCTGCCGCCTGCTCCGCGCGGGATACCGCAAATTGAAGTGGCGTTCGATATCGATGCCAACGGTATTCTGAACGTCTCAGCCAAGGACATGGCAACCGGCAAACAGCAGTCGATTGAAATCAAATCCAGCTCAGGGCTCAGCGATGACGAGATTGAAAAGATGAAAAAAGACGCCGAGTCGCACGCAGAAGAAGATAAAAAACGCAGAGAGGTCGTTGACCTGAAGAACCAGGCCGACCAATTAGTCTATGCGACTGAAAAGACCTTAAAAGAGCACGGCGACAAGGTCTCAGGCCAGACACGCAGCAATATCGAGTCGGCCGCCAACAATCTCAAAGAGGTCCTCAAAGGCGAAGACGCAGACGCCATCAAAAAGGCCATTGAGAATTTGAACACCGCCGGCCAGGAGCTTGGCAAGGTCCTCTACGAAGAGGCCGCCAAGAAACAAGCTACGCAGGCCGGACCTGTTGAGGGCCAGCCGACCGATACAGGCGGCCAAGCCCCACCTCCGCCGGAAGGTGATGTAAAACGCAAGGGCGACGGCGATGTAATCGACGCAGAATTCGAAGCAAAAGACAAGTAGTTATAGATGACACAGATTATTTTGACAGGATAACGAGATTTGTAAGATTCATTCCGGTTAGCCCTGCTGCTCGCGGCAGGGGTTATTTAGCCCGTCGTTTTACGGCGGGTTGATTTTAACGTGGATTCCTTCGACTTTGCTCAGGACAGGTAACCCGGATTTTTTGGCAGAAACAGCCGGTGTTTCCCGTTTTATACGGGCTGTATGGGCATTTTAAGCGCGTGAAATGAAAATACCATCGTTCAGCAAAGCTAATCTTGAGCAGGCGTGCAATGTCTTGGGGGACACAAGCACGGGGCTAACGGGCAGTGAAATCGGACGATACCTGCGGGAATGCGGAATTGATGACCCTAATCCCGGCATGACAAAGCGAATCCGGCTGTATGATGCACTCGTCGCGCGACAACGTACTGACGGTTGTGCAAACAATGTGTGCGCTTTCATTCAGCGCGTTATGAATCCTGTGCTCCATGTCCAGCTGCCTGACTACTTCGAGAGCAAACAAGCTGAACTAAACCGAGTGCTTTCATTCGAGGGACTTAGGCTCAACGACGAAGGAAAACTTGAACAGTGCAAACAAGCCCGAACGATATCAGATGCCCAGGCCGCAGCGGATCAACTGCGGCAGAAACTGTTTGACCGAGGTGTTCACCCGGATGTTCTCAAATTCTGCCGTGCCGAGCTTGTTGAGGGAAACTACTTCCATGCTGTGCTTGAGGCTGCAAAAAGCCTCGCCCAGAAGATAAGAGACAAGACGGGTTTCACATCCGACGGTAGCGACCTTGTTGACGAGGCCTTTGGGATTGGAAAGAAAGCTTATCCTGTTCTTGCCTTCAATGCACTTTCAGCAGACTCTGAGCGAAGCGAACACAAGGGACTGATGAATCTGATGAAGGGTTTTTTTGGCACCTTTCGCAATCCGACGGCGCACGCACCTCGGATTGCGTGGCAAATAACAGAGCAGGATGCTCTGGATATGATGACGATCGCATCTCTTCTCCATCGGAGACTTGATGAGGCAGTCAAAACGGGCGGGTAAATACCAGCGACTGCTAAACATGAATTCCTGTGTTTCGCCTTCGTTAAAATTATGGCGGACAAGTTCGCAGAAATAACAAACCCTTGCCGCGAGCGGCAGTTAAATAACACCCCCGTCGCGAGCAACGGGGCTAACCGAAACGACTAAACAATCCCCCTAACCGTATAATGTTTTTGAATGTAATTTACTTTGACAGCAAGTTCTTGAGGGGTGAAACAATACGTTTTGTAAAAACCAGATGTCCATATTTTACCGCCTCTGCCGGCGCGGCGCAATGCGCGAGTGCCGGCGCTTTTATACATGCTGACGACGGTCTCTATTGATTTGTCACAAGCCCTTGCTGCAATATGTACGTGATTACTATGTACTACCAGTGCGCAAATTAAATGGCCGATACGTTCGGCCTCGTTTGAAATTGCGGTTTCGACGATTTTCTTTTCATTTTGTCGCAGGCGAAATGCGGCGTCTGTCTGGAGTTTTTTGCACAATTCGAATAATGATTCTTCGCCATCAAGGATTTCACCGTTCTTAACATATCCCCTCTTGTCGCCCTGTAGCCAGGTGCCGTAAGTTGTCCATGTGAGATGGTATCCAAATAATCTCGCCATAATCGTCAAGTTAATACAAATATTGCATTCGTGCAATAAAATTGGTTAGCCCTGCTGCTCGCGGCAGGGGAGAGTTTGTTCTCCAGTTCCGGCAGGCACAGCAAACCCCATGCCAAAGTAGCCAAAATCACAAGTTTTTTTTGCATTTCTAAAAATACCTATCAAACGCGCAAGGGGGCGTTTCATTTAATATTTACTATTGAGCATTGACGATTTTAAGGCGTTTTTCCTTGTCGCGGCGTAGTTGCCGTATAACGAAGCTTGGATGTGTTCCCGCCGCGGACGGGTGGTCTCCGTGGTGAGAAAAAACCGCATTTTTTGCTTGATTTTTGTTTGAAATATGGTATAATACCGTCATTGTTAATAAAATAGTTAACATAGGCAACTCAAAAGAACTAAGGACTGAAATTGGTGCTAATTAGTGTTTCTTCGTGTCCATTCGTGGTTCATTTAATCAGTGTCAATCTGTGTCCATCCGTGTCTAAAAATCTATGTGTCCAATTACTACTTATTTGAAAAAACAAAGCCAATTTTCCTCGTTTTTAGGCCAAAAACAAAGATTCCAATGAAAAACGAACCCAAAACAAACCCAATCAAACCCAATCAAACCCAATTTTTGGGTTGGTTGGGCGTTCGACAGGGCGGGGAGGGAACTTCTACGCGGTAAACAATAAGATGCAAAAGATGCACAGATTGATAATGAATGCGCCAAAAGGGATGCTTGTTGACCATATAAACAGAAACGGGCTTGATAACCGCAAGGCGAACCTTCGGATTGTGACGCATACGCAGAATATGTGGAACAACGGGCAGCGTGTCGAGCGGTACTCGTCGAAGTACAGGGGTGTTAGCTGGCATAAGAGGCAGCGAAGATGGATGGCGGTTATAAGTGTGAATGGGCGTGCCCGAACCTTAGGTTACTATAGAGATGAGAAGGAGGCGGCGAGGGCGTTCGACAGGGCGGCGAAGGAACTTCGCGGGGAGTTTGCGGTTTTGAACTTTCCGAAGGAAAGTTCAAGGGATTAAGGATTATTTTCCTATGCAGAACTCGCTGAAGATTTTATCCAGGATTTTCTCATCGATAGGTTCGGTGCCTATATTCGAGACAGCCTGATGAGCGGCTCGGAGCATCATCGCAGCGACCTCGGCGCTTCCGATTTTTATTTGGTCAATCGCAGAGGCTATATTTTCAATCGCTTCATTGACCGCCTGCTTATGCCGGGCTGTGAGGGCGACGGAGGCGAGCTTAACTTCATCGCCACTTATACAATCGTCGATTTTTTCTTTCAAGGTATCGAGGCCAATGTTTTTTATACTGCTTGTCGCGACAAATTCAGTATCAAAGATTTCTTTAAGGGAGTTTAGTTGTTTTGCTAAATTGTCTTTGTTCAAGAGGTCGCTCTTGGTTGCTGTCGCGATTAGTTTCTTTGGTTCTATTAAACTGCGTATTTGAACATCTTCGTTCAAATCTTCTTTGGCTACGTCCACGCAAAAGATTGTCACCTGGGCCTCTTTGATCGCTCCGATTGCAGCCTGCTGAGCAAGCTCATCGATTTGGTCTTGTGGTTCTGTGATTAATCCCGCACAGTCGAACAGTACGCATCGGCAGTGCTCAAGTTCGAGCACTCCGCTAAGTACGTCTCTTGTCGTTTTGGTTTGCGGTGAGACAATACTCCTTTCGCGACCCAGCAGGGCGTTCAGCAGTGAGCTTTTACCTGCGTTCGTTGCCCCGGCGATACCAACCGTGGGCAAATCAAGCACGCTTTCATAGCTGATACTGCCATCGAGTAGTCGTCTGAGTTCTTTACTGATTGCGCCGAGACGCTCGAGGGCATCGTTTGGGGTGATAAATTCAATTTCCTGCTCACTAAAATCCAGGCCTGCCTCGAGCAGGCTAAGGCAATCGAGGATTTCTACCGCTGCTTTTGAAGTTGTTTCGGTAAGCCTGCCGGCGAGCAGTTTTTCCGCCGCCGCTAATTGAAAACGATTCCCGCTGACGATGACCTTATTAACTGCCTCAGCCTGGGCCAAATCCATCTTACCGTTGAAATAGGCCCGCGCGGTGAACTCACCCGGTGCTGCCGTTCGAACGCCAGCAGCAAGAAATTTCTCTATCAGCGCCTCAGTCACTGCCGGATTTGTGTACAGGTGAATCTCAACCAGCCTCTCTCCCGTGTATGAATATCCGGCGGCAAACAGATACAGCGTTGCGTCAATCTCAAGTGAGTCATCTATTGTGATTTTACCGCCTGCGATTCCCTGGTGCTCCTCGCTAATTGAAGGATTGAAAAGCTGATT
>CAZNXD010000109.1:0-6165 GCA_964576935.1 uncultured Pirellulales bacterium
CGCGATATGCACGTGCTGGTAATTCTGAATGATATGACCAACTATTGCGAAGCGCTTCGTGAAATCAGCGCCGCCCGAAAAGAGGTCCCCGGCAGACGAGGCTATCCCGGTTATCTCTATACAGACCTGGCAACCGTTTATGAACGAGCTGGCCGAATCAAAGGCAAGAAAGGTTCCATTACGATGGTGCCTGTTCTGACTATGCCTGAAGACGACAAAACACACCCGGTGCCGGACTTGACCGGATACATTACCGAGGGTCAGATTATTCTTTCACGCTCGCTGCACCGTAAGGCAATCGCCCCGCCGGTCGACGCTCTGCCGAGTCTTTCGAGATTGAAAGATAAAGGCATCGGAGCGGAAAAGACCCGCGAGGACCATGCCGATTTGTATAACCAGCTTTACGCAGCTTATGCCCGCGGCAAAGAAGCTCAAGAGTTGGCAACAATAATGGGCGAAGCCGCCCTTTCCGATGAAGACAGAAAGTTCATGACCTTTGCCGACAAGTTCGAAGCCCGCTATATCTCCCAGGGTTATTATGAAAACCGCACGATTGAGCAGACACTCGATTTGGGCTGGGAGCTTCTGAGTATGTTTGAGAATGTCGAACTTAAGCGTATCGATGTCAAGCTCATCGAAAAGTATATGCCGAAATTTCGCAAGGCGAAATCGTGACTCGTCGCTCGGCCCTCGTGACTCGCTTAATGAAATGAATGAATGAATGAAAGTAAAAGATTACAAAGACCTAAAAGTTTGGCAAAAAGGTATTGAGATAGTCGATATGGTGTACGAATTAACAGCCAAATTCCCCAAAGAGGAATTGTATGGCTTGACAACTCAGATGAGAAGGGCAGCTATTTCTATTCCATCTAATATCTCAGAGGGATTCGTCAGAAGTCATAGCAAAGAGTACAAACATTTCTTGCAGATTTCGTTAGGTTCCTGTGCAGAGCTTGATACCCAATCCATTATTGCCGGCAGAAGAAACTATATAACCGAAAAAGAGCTGGCGGAGTTAGCTGAGGCCATAAACCACGAAATTCGTATGCTAATCAATCTTATTAATAAACTCTAACGAGGGCCGTGGGCCGAGAAACGAGCGACGAAATATGCTTCAGGTAAATCCAACACGAATGGAGCTTTTGCATCTGCGAAGGCGATTAGCCTTGGCGGCTCGGGGACATCGTCTGCTAAGTGAAAAACGTGACGAAATTTCGCGGCAGCTTATGGAGATAGCCAAAGAGATTCAGCCGCTGCGCCAGCAGGTTGAACAACAGCTCCTTGAGACGTGCAGGCGATTCATGCTGGCCCGGGCAAGTATGGAGCCGGAAGATACCAAGGCCGCACTTGAGATTCCCACTAAGAGATTGAGCCTGGTTGTTCAATTCGCCAACATAATGAATGTCAAGGTGCCAAAACTGGCTAAAGAAATGGCCGGTGAGATTATCTGCTACGGCTTTACTACGACAAGCGGAGAGATGGACGTGGCGCTTCTGGCATTGGAAAAAGCGTTTGACCATCTGATTGAACTGGCTGAGAAGGAAAAGCAGGCTCGGTTGCTGGCCGTTGAGCTTCAGATGACCAGAAGACGGGTCAATGTGCTCGAGCACGTGGTCATACCGGAGATGCAGGAGACGATAAGGTTTATCTTCGACAAACTGGCCGAGGCCGAACGCGATAATATCTCCCGCCTGATGAAAATCGCTGACATCATAAGAGCCTAATTATCACATACCTACCAAAAATCATTTATTCGGGAACATTCCCCCTTTTGGGCGGTATTAATACTACCGGGCAGACTGCTATAATTTTGGCTGGATTGAAAAGGCCGAAATTGATACAACATAGCATAGGACAGCTATTTACAAGCTCTTGGGTATAGCGATGGATAAACTCGTTATTCAAAAAACTCCAAAAATGAGTAATCCCCGGCTGCTGCTGGGATTTTCCGGCTGGATGGACGGTGGTGATGTATCCACCGGCACTATCAGTCTGCTGACCGAGAAACTCGAGGCGGAAAAAATAGCGGAGATTAAGCCGGACGGCTTTTATCTGTACAGCTTTCCCGGCTCGATGGAAATAACCGCTTTGTTTCGACCGCACACAACGATAAGGGAAGGCATAATCGAATCGTATGAGCTTCCAACAAACATATTTTTCTGCAGCGAAAAAGACAACCTGATATTATTCAATGGCAAGGAGCCGAATATCAATTGGGGTGAATTTGCCGATTGCATTTTTTCTTTGTGCGACAAGTTAGGTGTCAGGAGCATCTACTTTATTGGCTCGGTCGCCGGGCTGGTGCCTCACACACGCCAGCCACGATTGTTCTGCTCGGTCTCTAATCCGCAACTTAAAGATAAGCTTGCTCACTACGGCGTAAAGTTCTCCGACTATGAGGGCCCGGCCAGTATTGTAACGTATCTGACCAGCCGTGCCGCGGAGCATGGTGTCGATATGGTCAGTTTTGTCTCGGCGATTCCTGCTTATGTTCAGGGTTATAATCCCAAGTGTATAGAAGCCGTGATAAGGCGACTTGCAGGAATCTTAGAGCTGCAGGTTGAGCTTGACGACCTTCGAACGATAAGCGACTCGTTCGAGAAAAAGCTCTCTAATGTGGTTCAGGAACAGCCTGAACTGGCTGACAATATCCGCAAACTCGAAGAAGACTATGACAACGAAATCTTCAACAATGAAATGGGCGATTTGAAAAAATGGCTCCAGGAAAAAGGTGTAAGGCTTGATTAAATACAATTCGGCGGGGGCACCAGGAAGTACTATCACCAGCAGCCGTAAAAACCGTCGCGTCATCATGGCCAAATGAGTGTTCTGTATGAGAATTAACTGGCGAAAAGTTTATGTTGGAGCCCTGGCATTACAGGCCATGCTGGTGGTTTATTTTCTTTTTACATACCTGAGTCCAACTGCCAGGATAGAAATGGACGAACAGCCGCCGGCTGATGCGATTTCTGAGCAATCTACTGATAGGATTGGACATGTTGGTGCGCTCGGCATAGGCTCGGTTGATGCTGCGAAATTTGTCGACTTCAATAAGGACAAAACCCTCAGCCGTGAGTTCGGTTTTGAAAAAATGCTGCATAGAACAGGCGAACAATGGCAGGTCGAAAAACCCTTCATGAATATCTACCAAGGGGAGTTTCAATGCCGAATCACCTCCGACAAAGCCATTGTATTAGCCACTGAAACCGGTACAACAGCATCATTCAAAGAGGCTACCCTGATAGGAAACGTTATCGTTAAAGTTCTGCCTGTCGACAAAAATAGTATTGGTCCGGTCACGATATATCTCGACGATATAGTATTTATAAGTGAAAGGTCGCTTTTTTTGACCGCCGGGCCGGTAAAAATGATTGCCGAAGACGCACAACTGCTCGGCAGAGGCCTTGAGCTTGTTTACAATTATGAAGCCAACCGTCTTGAGCTGCTTAGAATAATACACCTCGAAACTCTCTGTCTAAATAAAGTGCCAAAGCATAAAGCCCTTGTACAGAAACAAACAGATACCGCCTCGTTAATCGCTGCCGAATCAACTGAAGGTGAATTATGGGATAAATACATAGCTGCTTTCAGCGGCAATGTAATGATAAGAACAGCCCAACAGCTTGTATTCGCCGATGACAAATTAAACATAATCAACATCCTTCGTGCAAGACAGCCACTGGATGAGAAACTAAAAGAGGTCTCTGGAAGTGAGCTCGAAGAACAAGCTCCCTTAGAGGACAGCGGTGGTTTTATGGATGTCATAGTCACCTGTGAGAACGGGCTGGTCGTAAGCCCGATGGACAGTCCCGCTGAAAGAATCGGCTTTCTGCCGATAGCTCGACGCCAATCGGACCTGGGCCGAACCAAGGCCCAGGAACTAAGAGATTCCTCCGACCGTGATGTCCTTCTGACACATTCAATCACATACGATGCCACAGAAAGAACCACCGCAGCTACAGGCAAATCTGAGCTGACTTTTCACGTTAAAGATTCAACGAATGCAGATGGCTCTACTATGCCAATAACCATAGAGACAGATGAGCAAATAACTTTTGACCGCCAATCTAATCAGGTTATATTCGAAGGAAACTGCACGTGCAGTTTTATCCGCTCCGAGCAGGACGAACTCCGCAAGTACATACTTCGGGCTCGGCAATTCGTAGTCGACCTGGCCGAAGAAAAGAATAGCCAAAACTACTTAGGGCCGGCCGGCATCAAACATATCGCCGCTCATCGAGGCACCGTCGTTCAAATCTTTTCCGAGCAATTGGCAAAACCTTTAGCAACTTTTAACGCTCCTCAAATCGATTTTTATCCCAATATGCAGCGTGTCCTTGCGACAGGTCCTGCAAAGCTTGAGTTTTCGACACAACCAGCTAACCAGGCTTCCGATTCCACCGAGTCACTGCCGATAACAATAACCGCCCAGAAAAGTACACAATTTGACCTCAATACGAGTAAGGTCACATTCGAAGGCAACTGTCAATGCCACACAGCCCAGTTGGCCGGCAATGACTCCCGAACCTATAAGCTTTCAGCCGAGAAAATCGTGGCTACCCTGCCCGGCAAAAAAGAACAGGATGCATTTCAATCTGAAGCTGACATAAGAAATCTTACAGCAGTAGGCGATGCCGTAGTCACCATTTTGCAGCCGGACCCCAACAACAGGCAAATAGCTAAATTCACATCTCAGCAAATAGATTATGATTCTTATACACAGAATATAACAGCAAACGGGCCTTCTCAGCTGGAGGTCTTTACCCAGGTCCTTAATAGTAATGAAAGCCGGATATCAACACCTGTTACGATAACCGCGCAGAAGAAAACATCCTATTCACTGGCTAATAATCAGGCAGTTTTTCAGGGTGACTGTGTGTGCACGATGATAAGAACAAACTCGCAAGTTCCGCGCAAATACAAACTGACAGCACCTGAAATAACCGTCGATATAGATACCGACGAAGCATCAACCGAATTTGCATCATCGATTCAATCTATCACCGCCGGTGACAATGCAACTATAGTGGTCACACCAATTGACAGCATCACCGAGCTGGCAAAGTTCCGCTCACCAAAAATCAGGTACAATGCTTCGGCGCAGAGTATAATAGCCGACGGCCCCTGTAACTTCAGTTTCTATGCCAATGACTTCATGCCTACAAAGGCTCTTGGCGCGGCTGTGCCTGTCACGGTAACAGCCAAAGAACGCACCACATTCCTTCCCGGAGCTGACAAGATTCTTTTCGAGGGCGACTGTATCTGTACTATGGTTCGAGTCCGCGGTTACGCGCAAAATAAATACACCCTGTCGGCCCCGCGCATCGCGATAAAGCTTTCAAAAAACGAGCGGTCAGGCCCGGCCGCATCGGCTCTCGGCATCGAGCATGTGACCGCCGATGGCGGCATAGTACAGCTTTCGAATATTAAAACCTCCGAAAACAAACTTCGGGAATTTAGCCGCCTGAAATGCCAGAGGTTCGAGTTCGACATGCCGGCAAAAATATTTTCCGCCTTTGGACCGGGAGTGATAACCGTTGATAATTCAAAGATATTTGAGCCGAACAAAAAAGCGAGTAGATTCAGTCTTAACAAGCGATGCTATGCATTCCTTCGCGATTTTGAGAGCTTAAAATACTTCCTCAACGAAAACCAAATCACAGCGCACAGTCCATCCGGGAAAATGCTGATTGATTACTTCCCCATTGAAAATGACAAGAATACAGAACAGCTAAAAGCTTCGGCCAGCACCATCACAATCAACATGCTCGAATCCAGAGATGGACCGACTGAAATATCGTCCATGCTGGCCTCCGGCGGTGTAACTTATGAAGACCAGGAAAATCAGTTTGCTGCCGGCCGGCTCAGCTATGACTTTCCAACAGCTACTATTCGAGCACACGCGGATGATTTTCACCGCTGCTACCTGAACGGCGCCATAGTCGATAATATCGTTTACAACATCGAGCTGGGCTCTGTTGCGAGCCTGGAAATGAAAGATGCCGGTATGGTGCAAATAAACAGGTAACTGTCGTTGGCATCTATAGAATCACAAAAAAAGGTTTGACAGCAAAAGTGGGAAGTAATTATAGTAAAAGAACTTAGGTGTTCGTGCGCCCGTAGCTCAATTGGATAGAGTCGCGGACTTCGAATCCGAAGGTTGCA
>CAZNXD010000110.1:0-6144 GCA_964576935.1 uncultured Pirellulales bacterium
CTATTGCTTTCCATGATTCTCCGGGCTTAGTAAGTCCAAAATGGTCAATCGCCATATACTCAGATACTGTGAAACAATCGTGAGTCTCTATAGCATCGAGCTGCCAGCAGTCTGACACCCCGGCTCGTTTGTAAGCGTCCAGTATTGTCTGCCGAGTAACCGGCAAAACATATTCTTTGCCGGTAGAGTCCTTGATTTTTTTTGCGAACTCGATCGGTGCAGTCCTGTGGCCCCAGCCAAGTATCCTTGGTATCTGCTCCAAGTTAAGATTCCTTTCGGCAGCATACTTCTCAGCATATTTACGTGACGCAAGATATAGGCATACCGCGCCATCGGTAATCTGAGAACAATCAGTGACTTTTATCTTACCACTGATTACAGTATTATATTTGCCCACTGTGGAGGCATGCTCAAAGCTCATGAACCAATCACGAGTCTGAGCATTGGGGTTATTCTTTGCATTCCTGTAGTTTATCGAGGCAATCATAGCTAAATGCGCTTCATTCAGTCCATACCTTTTGTCGTACTCGTCCCCAAGTTTACCGAATAATTTCGGAAATGGAAATTCTACGCCTCTGGCCTCTTGTTCATACCAGGCCGCAGTGCCCAGAAATTCACCACCAGTCGGCAAGTCCACAGTCTTCATCTGCTCGACACCAATTAAACACACCATCTCATAAACCCCAGCCTGGATGAAAGCCATGGCCGATAAGCAAGCCACAGCGCTGGAAGCGCACGCTGCCTCAAGACGGACGGTTGGCAAACCGACAAAACGCGGGTCAAAGTCAACAAAAAATGCTCCTAAGTGTGCCTGCTTGCAATATAACTCAGCCGCGAAATTACCGATAAAGACTGCCTCGATGTCGCCCGGGTCAATTGCCGTCGTTTCAATACTGCCCTGAAATGCTTCAAGCATCATAGCAGCAATGTGTTTATTTTCCTTTGCCCAGTTCCTGGTAAAGTCCGTCTGATAGCCGCCCAGTATATATACCATGTTGTTCCGCATTTGTTATCTCTTAATCATTCATCTGGCCACAAAGAACCTTCCACAGTTGAAAAACAGAGGCACTCTTGCAGCTGTGGTTCTGATGGATTCGGGTATTGGCAGTGCCCTTTCCTGTAACAGGTCTGATACAACTTCCACCCCCCCAAGCATACTTAAAAGCAAACTCGGCGGCGCCCAGTTAAAACCAAATGACATAATCTGGTCAATTCCTTCTATGCCAAGGTTCTCTTCAGTGACTTCGCCTATGAGTGAATACGAATACCCAATGTACAAGCAGAGGATGTATTTCACCAGTTCGGCCTCTTTGCCATGCGAGGTTCTTATTTTGTCGAATGCCCCACGGTAATTACCCATACGTATTTGATCCTTCGCAGCCTCAACAAAAGCCACGTGCGGCTCAATTGCTTGTACATAATCGCATGTGGCGGGGTCGAGAAAGGCGAATTTGCCACTCTCGAGTTTCTTATAAAAACCGCACTTGGTTTTGTTACCCATGATTCCTCGGTCAACCATTCGGTTTATGTAATCCGGCATGATAAAACTCTCGTGCACAGGATATCGAATATTCTCGTACAAACTGCCGAGGATAGCTTTGTGGATATCCAGACCCACCAAATCTATCGTTGCCATTGGTGGCATAATTCTACCAGTGTATGGTCCCACAAGATAATCCATCATCTCCACGCCGTACTCTTCTGCCAAAGATGTTATTCGATTAAAAAGGAGAAACGCAATCCTATTTCCAGCAAAACCGGCACTATTTTTAACAGGAATAACAATCCTTCGAAGCTTATCTGCCAGAAAATTTCGCATAAAATTCACTAAGTCTACTCGTGTCTCAGGTATGCTACTAACCTCACATGCGAGCATCCTACCTGGCGGATTATAAAAGTGGGTAGCAAGAAAGTGCTCTCTAAACCCATCTGACCTTCCCTCAGATAGAACTGACAATGGCAAACTCGACGTGGTAGTCCCGATTATGGCATCGGATTTCCTAAACTGGTCTGCCTTCTCGTACATCTCTTTTTTAATTTGGGTATTCTCGGCAACACTTTCTATTATCCAGTCAGCTTCACCCAAAGCTTCCTCAAGCATGTTCTCGTAACTGCCGCATACTATATTTCTGCATATTGTTTCCGAATGAGCTTGGGCTATGGCTCTTTGAACCCCTTGCTCTGCCCCCTGCAATGTGCGGCTTAAAAAGTAGACCCTTATGCTCTGTTGGGCAATTAAACCACCTATCAGACTTCCAATTGTGCCGCTGGAACCAAGAATGGCAACACTCTTTATATAATCGGTCATACAACTCCCTTTCCGGGACCGGTTGCGGCTTGGATGATTGCATAATCACCGGTACCGTTAGCATCGACATAAACAGTTGCTGAGGATACAAAAAATGCGAAAAAGGCCAAAATTAGAGTGTAAAATAGCCTTTTCATCTCAAACCTGCTTCCTATTGTGCACAAACACAATAATAGGTTATAGGCGCACATTCAAGGAGAAAATGAGGTATAAATAGGCTGAAACTGCCCTGCCTCAGGCGATGTGTAACAAATGTTATTAGAGCAGGTTGTCGTGGTACCAGGTGATGGCCTTTTCGAGGCCCTGTTTGAAAGGTATAACCGGTTCGTAACCAATTATCTGCTTGGCTAAGGATATATCGGCAAGCGAGTGCTTTACATCACCGGGACGTGAGTCGGTATAAACCGGCTTGACATTTTTGCCTACGATGTCGTTTATCATATCGATGATTTTATTTACGGTGACGGCGTCCCCACAGGCAATATTAACGGCCTGGCCTTGAGTCTGCTTTGCACGAGCGGCTAATAGATTGGCTGAAACGACATTATCAATGTAAGTAAAATCCCTGCTCTGCTCGCCATCGCCAAATATAGTGGGTGGTTTGTCTTTCAATATTGCAGTGACAAATGCGGGTATAGCAGCAGCGTACTGGCTTGTGGGGTCCTGGTATGGGCCGAATACGTTGAAATATCTGAGGCTGACGGTCTCGAGGCCGAAGACCTTATAGAAGACGGAGCAATAATACTCGCCCATAAGTTTGGCTGCGGCGTACGGTGAAAGGGGCATCGGCAGCATTGTTTCAATCTTAGGCAATGTCGGGGTATCACCATAGGCAGAAGAGCTGGCAGCGTAGACAAGCCTTTTGACCTTTGCATCTCGTGCAGCCAGGAGCAGCGTGAACGTAGCATCGACACAGTGCTGATGCGTGGCGGCAGGGTCATCGACACTTCGCGGTACCGATGGCAGAGCCGCCTGGTGCAAAATGACGTCAACGTCCCGGACGGCCTGATGAGCAACCTGGGTGTTGCCGATGTCTGCTTCTATGAATTCAATTTTATCGATGACATCAGATAGATTTGCCTTTTTCCCGGTGAGGAGGTTATCAACTACTCTCACGAAACAACCTTGAGAAATGAGCTCTCTGGTGATATTTGAGCCTATGAAACCGGCTCCGCCGGTAACTAAGAATTTGTCCATTGGTCCTCTCTTCTATAAAAGTATAAACAAAGGCAAACGAAGCAATTATAACTATCTACGATACGGCAGGCTGAGCCGGCTGGTACTTCTGATATGAGCGGAACTGCTCATGGAAGTAACCGCCCTTCAATGCCCTTGCAGCCATTAAAACGCAGCCGATGACCGGTGCATTAATTTCTCGTAATTCACGAACAGCTCTTTGTGCTATTCCTCTTCTGGTCATAGCCGCGTTGAAAACGAGAATGCTGCCATCGACATACTTAGCCAAGACTTTCGCGCTACTTACCAGCAGGATCGGCGGTCCATCGATGATAACATAGTCATAGTTGTTTCTCATCTGTTGGATAAGATTGTCCATAGCATTGCTGGCGAGAAGTTCGGTCGGATTCTGAGGTGTGGGTCCGGAATCGATAACGTCATAATTTTCGATTCCACTTGGTCTGATGACCTGCTCGGGTGAAACTTCACCTCTTAGCATATTACTAAGTCCGAAATCCGACAGAACGTTTTTGTCACATTTGGTATCAAGGCCGGTTTTGGGAAAGGCCTTATGGAGCATAGAGCGCCAGAAGTTTGCATCTATGAGCAAGACCTTTTTGCCTTCGGCAATAAAAGAAGTAGCCAAATTTATGGCGAAGGCAGTTTTACCATCGCCGGCGCCACAACTACTGATGAAAAGTACTTTTGCCGAACCGGCTGACTCAGAAAGTTTAAGATTTACAAGCAAACGTCTGTAAGACTCACTAATGATAGAATATGGCGCAAGTCTCACCACATGACAGAGGTCCACATCACGTACGTGGGGGTCCTCTAAAGCATGCGGTATAACACCAAGCAACGGTACATTGATATATCTAACTACATCCCGTGGCGTTCTAAGCAGGTCATTGAGCAACTCCAACAAGAAAGCTAACCCTACAGCGAGAGCAAACCCCAAAAAAGTTCCACCGGGGAAGTACGTGTACCAAAGTGGCGAGCTGACCTTAAGAGGCTCAGGAGCAGAACCTACAGACATGACTTTAGCAGTTTCAGGGTCTTCGGCCATGATTCTGAGCTTTTCGATATGTTCCTTCATATTGTTTAGCATTCTTTGCTGCTGTTCCCTAATCTTGAGCCGCTTTTGATACTCTATTCTCGCAGCATCAAGTCTGGTTTTTTCAGCTTGAGCTTCCGCCCCCCGTCGCTCAGCTTCTTCGAGCCTGCTTTCAAAAAGTGTAAGTTGGTCTTTCGCATCTTTTAGATTTGCCTGTCTTGTTTGTTCGCCTATTTCCTGCTTTCTTATATTTCTTCTTTCCTGCACGTCACTGATTAGTTCTCGAAGCTCACGAACGATTCTATGGTTTTCGCCAAACTTTGTCATTGCGGCGGTCAACTGTATTTTTCTGGCGAAAAGCTGTTGAGTCAGCATGACCATAGTGGAATCATATTCAATTTGGTTTTCCACTTGTACGCCGATTGGACCCTGGGCCATTTCTTCAAGATTTCCGATATTTTTCTGGAGCTGTGAAACGGTAAGCTGCAGATTATATTCTTCCTCATCCAATGAGTTTAACCGCAGCGTAATAGTATCTTCAAAAGAACGTCTTTCAAGGTCGGAAAAACCAAACGTACTGCGGACCTCTTCTAAAGCCCTTTCCGCAGCAGCCAGCTCACTTTCAACGAAACCTCGTCTGTCCTGAAGCTCTGAAAGACGGTTTCTGACTTCTGAGACCTTAGTACCTTTATGAGTATCAAGGAATAAGTTCACCAATTCATTGACAATGAGTGCTGATTCCCCTTTGTCCCCGCATGTCATTGATACGGCAACAAATTCCGCGTCTCTCAAAGCACTAACACCCAGGTTTTCCTGCAAGTCATCAAAGGCGCGACGGATTCTGATGGCAGTGTTTTGATCATCACCAAATTCTCTAAACCATTTCGTTCTCTTGATGCGGTCCCTTTCCAGCAAGTTCATTAGCATGCTCTGCTGTTTTATCAGTGAGGCTATCGATAGCCGGTGACCATATTGAATATCCTTACCTACGACACCCCCTCCTATCAGCATCGGGTCCTTTTCGGCCGGAGACAAAACCCTGATAAAGGTTTTAGCGGTATATTTGGGAGCATAACGTAAAAGAAGATACCAGCTAACGCCACCAACCATGAAGCCCAATATAGTAAGACTAATCATTAGCAGAACATGACGGCGCAGTATGGACACTACGTCCTTAGGCGTTAGCATAAAGCCAATCTGACCTGTTGATACAGGCCGTGGTCGTGGAACCCCTCTGAGTGGTTGTGGTACCTTCTGATCCATATCAATAAGACACACTCAATAATGAAACATATGCTTTCTTTAGCCTAAAGTCATCCAAGCAATCAGCGTGAGAGACGCTCAATGGCAATCTTTATCCGCTCGGTTTGGTCTTCTGAGTAGTGTTGACCCAGCTCCAAGGCCTTCTTGTAAGCTGCAACGGCCTCATCTGTCGCATCGAGCTTCTCTTTAATCATCCCTATGTGCTCGTACACCTCCGCAGGCGCATAAGCCGCTTGCAGCTCATACTGCTGCACGGAGGCCTGTGCATGCTCCTCTGCTTCTCTAAATCGTCCATTTTTGTACAGAACATAAGCAGCTGTGTCCAGAAAACCGGGATTATCCG
>CAZNXD010000111.1:0-6016 GCA_964576935.1 uncultured Pirellulales bacterium
ACAGAGGACATCCGCCTTCGCTGTCCTTCTCCGCCAAAGCTACGGAGGATAAAAAGCTACGGTGGGACAGGCGGAGTTCACAGAGAAAATTCTTATTATCTATTCCTTCCAAGCCAAGCAATAAACTTCAAAGTATTATCATATATTACTTTTAACTTCTCTTCATAATCCCTTTCTCTTTTAGCGACATTCTGCATTTGAACGATGTATTCCCTTAATTCACTAATATCACGAGCCAACAATCTCCTCTCTTCTATTTTTTCTGGCTTAATCGGAACTTCATACTCCTTGTAGTCTATTATATTTACGGCATAATCACGCTCACCAAGCTTTTTTCTGGCTTCCGGTGTTAAGACTAAGCCAATCCATTTCTGTCCCTCTGCATAATCATAAGCTCTAATCAATGTTGGACCAACAAAAATATACTTGTCTTTATCGGCATAGAACTCGCCAACAGTCAACGCTCCTCTCAATGGGTGTTGTTTGTATATCATTGACCTAAGAAATTCGTTAGATAGAAGTTCAATATTAGAGTACGAACCGAAAGTGTCGTCTTTAGTAAAGAAAATGAAGGTATCCGAAAACCATGCATAACCAACATATCCTAAAGCCCTTGCGATTCTTTCGCTTCTATTTTCAGCCTCTCCTACCATTCTGTTGTAAATACTCCTTACGAAACTGTCTACATTGCCTTCGTGCTCATCTATTTTTTTCCTAAATCCAAGCATGTCAAAATATGTTACCCAACAATTACCGTATATTATTCTGTCGTTTTCCATTTATATTCTTCTTCTTTGCTCTTTACTTGTCCCGCCAAAGCTCCGATAATGGCAGATGAGCTCTGTGGCTATAAAATCTGCGTTAATCCGTGGATTTCTTGCTGTCTTTTTTAGATTCCGTTTTTTGGGCGGGCTTTGGAACTTTCGATTCGGTTTTTTTCTCTTCTTTCTTTTCTTTATCGGAGTCGGTCTCTTTCTTCTGGGCCTGTTTGTAGCTATCGGAACGATAGTCCGTTTCGTAAAAGCCGGAGCCTTTGAAGATGATACCGGCGCCGGTGCCGATTAGCCGGTTTAGAGTATTTTTGCCGCACTCGGGGCATTTTCGCAATGTTCGAGCGGTTATCGACTGGAACTGCTCAAACTCATGGCCGCAATTTTCACATTTGTAATCGTAAGTAGGCATTGGTGATTGAATATTTAATATTGATTATTGATGATTGTTTTGTTCATCTTCAGTGTCTGAGGTTCCATCTGCTGCGTCGTCCACCGCTTCAGCAGGCAGTTTGTTTACGACAACTTGAGCCGGGCGAATGACTCTGTCGTTTAGTTTATAGCCCTTCTGATACTCCTCGAGGACAATACCATCCTGGTGCTCTTCGTCCTGGGTTTGCATCATGGCCTGATGCATTGATGGGTCAAATTTCTCACCCAGTGATTTTATCTGCTCGACATCGTGAGATTTCAATACATCGAGCATCTGGTCATAGATTATCTTAACACCCTCTGCGATGGCCTCGACATTCTCAGCCGATTCGGCGTGACTGAGCGTATGCTCAAAATTGTCCATCGCAGGCAAAACAGACTTTACTATTCTTTCTTTCTCAAAGGCGACAGCCTCTGCGACTTGTTTTGGTGCTCGTTTCTGAAAGTTGGCGTAATCGGCGCTTACCCGCTGAAGTTTTTCCAGCAACTCGGCATTTTCCTGCCTTAGCTCTTCAAGCTCCTTAGCTGCTGCCTTTTCTTCTTTTGTTTTCTTTTCCTTGGTCATTATCGCCTACTGTATTTTTACTTGCCATTTCCAAAGTATTTCTTCAGTTTATCGACAAAGTCTTTGGCCTGTGGAAAGATGCTTTTACTTTCGTTTTTAGCGAACTCTTCGAGCATCTGACGCTGTTTGGCGTTTAGTTTTTGCGGCGTCTCGATTGTTACCTGTACAAGCTGGTCGCCGACCCTGCCGCTTCGAATATCAGGCAGGCCTTGTCCTTTTATTCTGAACATACTTCCGAACTGGGTCCCTGCCGGCACTTTCAGCTTCTTCGTGCCGTCAAGACTGGGCACCTCAATAGTATCGCCAAGCGCGGCCTGGGTAAAACTAATCGGCACAACCGCAATCAAATCATTACCATCCCGCTGCAGGAACTCATGCCTTTTAATCCTGACATAGCAGTACAAATTTCCGTGAGGCCCGCCGTCTTTGCCCGGCTCACCTTCACCGGTAACTCTTATGCCTTGGCCTTCATGTACACCACGCGGAATTTTGACGGTCACCGATCTCTTTTTAGGTAATCGCCCGGTGCCTCTGCATTTTTTACACGGGTTGGTAATCATCTGCCCTGTCCCGCGACACTGCGGACAACTCGAAACCATCTGGAAGAACCCGCCGCCGCGAGCGATCTGGCCGCTGCCACCGCATGTTGTGCACGAGCTCGGCTTTGAACCTTTCTCACAGCCGCTGCCATTACATTCACTGCAAAGATCCTGACGTGTAAATTCGATAGTCTTTTCACTTCCCTGTGCTATATCACTCAGAGACAACTCGACGGTAGTTTCCAAATCATAGCCTCGAGCAGCCCCGCCCCGGCGAGTCTTTCGGCCACGCCCACCGAAAATATCACCGAAGAAATCATCGAAGCCGAACATGTCCTCGAAGATACTGCCGATATCCTGCCATCGCATCCGCGAGAAGTCGTGCATACTCGTGCCGCGCAGACCCTCATGACCGAACTGGTTGTATCGCTGACGTTTTTCCGTATCGCTCAGGACTTCATAGGCCTCGGCACATTCTTTGAATTTGGCTTCAGCTTCTTTGTCGTTTGGATTCTTGTCGGGATGATACTTCATCGCCATCCGTCGATAAGCTCGTTTAATCTCATCAGCCGACGACTGTTTTCCAACACCTAAAACTTCGTAGTAGTCACGCTTGGCCATTATTCGTACCGCGTTCCGAGTTCTGCGTTCTGCGTCAAAGTTTCTTTACCAATTTCGACGTTATCCTGCAAACATGATCCAAGTCCTCAAGCAGCTCTTTCACCTGATTAGCACTAACATATCCCAACTCCTGCGCAATTATAGTTTGAGTTTCGAGTTCCGCACAACTTCCAAAAGAAATGTAAAGAAATTGCTTGAACTCATTATTATGTTGACGCCGAAAACCCTCTGCGACATTAGATGGTATTGAGATAGCTGAACGTCTTATCTGAGACGTTAGACCATACATTTCCTCTTTGGGAAACCTAGAACTTACCTCGTAAACTTTCTTTACAAGTCTGATAGCAACCTGCCATATTTTAAGGTCTTTAAAGCAGTTTACGCCTTCGGCCATTTTGACTCCATACTATCAATACCAAAATCGCACTACGTAGTACGTAGAACGCAGTACGCAGAACGTTATCTTATTGACCCAGGTATCGGCTCTTCTTCTTCGTCTTTTAAGTCGGTTATCAAAACATTCGTTGTGAGCATAAGCCCTGCGACGGACGCGGCGGTCTCCAACGCTGTCCTGGCTACCTTGGCCGGGTCGATAATGCCCGCCTTGAACATATCGACAAATTCACCGGTATTGGCGTCATAGCCAAGGTTCTTTTTGGTTGGCAGGTCCTCGAGCAGTTTAGCAACGATGACGTCACCATGCTCGCCTGAGTTGTCAACGATCTGTTTGGTCGGAGCCGTAAGGGCCCTGGCGACGATACTAAAACCGATTTTCTCATCGCCCCTGGCTTTTGATTTTGCCTTTTCAACTTCTGCAACGGCCCGCAGGAATATAGTTCCACCACCGGCAACAACACCTTCTTCGGTAGCTGCTCTAGTAGCGTGCAGTGCGTCGTCGAGCAGGTCCTTGCGTTCTTTCATCTCAGCTTCGGTAGCAGCACCGGCCTTAATCACAGCCACACCACCGATAAGCTTGGCCAATCGCTCCTGCAATTTTTCGCGGTCATAATCGCTGGTAGTCTTTTCAATCTGATTACGAATCTGTTCACTACGAGCCTTGATATCCTTTTTCGTGCCGGCACCTTCGATAATTGTCGTCGTATCCTTACCAATCACAATCTTCTTAGCCTGACCAAGCTGCGACAGCTCAACCTTATCCAACTGGATACCGAGGTCTTCCGAAATCACCTCACCGCCGGAGAGCACAGCTATATCACCGAGCATGGCCTTTCGCCTGTCACCAAACCCCGGCGCCTTGACTGCACAAACTTTCAGCACCCCCTGCAGACGGTTGATAACCAGAGCAGCTAATGCCTCGCCCTCAATATCCTCAGCAATCAATAACAGGGGCTTGCCCAGACGGGCAACTTTTTCCAGAAGCGGAATCAGCTCGCGCACATTCGAGAGCTTCTTTTCACTCAGTAGAATATATGCGTCTTCGAAAACCGCCTCGAGCGTATTAGGATTGGTCATAAAGTAAGGAGATATATAACCCTTATCGAATTGCATTCCTTCGACGACGGTTAGCTCGTTTTCGAGTCCCTGACCTTCTTCGACCTCGATAACGCCTTCCTTGCCGACCTTATCGATAGCATCAGCTAAGATTTCACCTACTTCGGGCGAGTTATTCGCACTTATAGTGGCAACCTTGGCAATATCGTCATGGCCCTTAACCTCAATGCTTTCATCACCAATGAAATTAGTCGCTGCCTTGGCGGCATTAAGAATCCCTCTCTGCAAAGCGGTGGGATTAGTCCCCGCTGTAACGTGCTTTAGACCTTCAGCGTAGATTGCTTCAGCAAGCACGGTCGACGTAGTCGTTCCGTCACCAACTGCATCGGAGGTCTTGCTGGCGACCTCATTGACCATCTTTGCGCCCATGTTTTTGAAAGGTTCGGGCAGCTCGATTTCCTTACTGACCGAAACGCCGTCCTTGGTCACTTTGGGCGAGCCCCAGCTTTTGTGCAGTATTACGTTTCTTCCCGTAGGCCCTAAAGTAACCTTTACCGCGGCGGCGAGTTTTTCCAGGCCGTCTTTAAGCTCGGTCCGTGCCGCGTTATCGAACATCATTTGTTTTGCCATTTTCTATTACCTCGTAAAGAGATTATTACTCAGCTATTTTTACTTTTCGACGATTCCCAGTATGTCACTTTCCCTGCAGATTATATAATTGTCACCGTCAATCTCGACATCGTTGCCGATATATTTCGGGTAGATGACCTGGTCATTCTTTTTGACCGTCATCTTGGCGGTCTTACCGTTATCGAGCGTCTTGCCCGGCCCGATTGCGATAACTTTTCCCATCTGCGGTTTTTCCTTAGCCGCATCGGGTAGTATAATCCCGCCCGCGGTTTTCTCTTCAGCTTCAAGCTGCTTTATTACTACTCCATTTTCCAACGGTCTGAGTTTCATATCACTTCTCCTTTATATCGTCGCGTTTATTTCTATTGAAGGAATACTGCTTACATCATACCCATGCCGGGCATTCCGCCCATGCCACCCATTCCTCCCATGCCACCCATGCCGCCGCCCATACCTCCCATACCTGGGGGCATTCCTCCGCCAGGCATATCATCTTTTTCGCTGGGCTTTTCGGTGACAAGGCAATCAGTGGTCAAAAGCAATCCTGCTATTGACGCGGCGTTCTGCAATGCGATGCGTGTCACCTTGGCCGGGTCGATTACGCCTGCCGTGATTAAATCTTCGTATTTGTCCGTGTTGGCGTTATAGCCAAAGCCGTCTTTGCCTTGGGCGATTTTGCTGACAACGAGGTTTCCTGTCGCGCCTGCGTTCTCGGCAATCCAGAAGCACGGCTTCGACAAGGCTTTCTTTACGATATCAGCGCCGGTCTTCTCATCGCCGGTAAGTTTTAGTTTTCCAATTGCGTCGGTACATCTGATAAGAGCTACACCGCCGCCCGGCACGATACCTTCTTCGATAGCCGCCCTGGTGGCGTGAAGCGCGTCTTCGATACGAGCTTTCTTTTCCTTCATCTCGGCTTCGCTTGCCGCGCCGACATTGATTTGGGCAACACCGCCGGTCAGCTTGGCCAGACGCTCCTGCAGCTTCTCACGGTCATAGTCGCTGGT
>CAZNXD010000112.1:0-339 GCA_964576935.1 uncultured Pirellulales bacterium
CAGAGGCTCCGTGAGTTGGTACGTAATATGGAGAACACGGTCATCAACGGCGGTCTGCCAACCAGCGACCCTCAGGGAAGCTCCGTTGTCAGACGTTCTATGAAAGGGATTATTCAGCATCTTTCTACGAACGTGCTGCATGACGGGGACAGTGGTTTTCCCGCGGACGACAACCTCGATGAAGAAACAATCAACTTGATGCTGCGAAATATATGGGAGAACAGCAACGGCAATGTTGATTTGATTGTGGTTGGCGGAAATCAGAAGAGAAAGATTAATACTTTCCTCACTGACAGCCGAAGTTACGCCGCTGCCGATACGAAGTTCGTCAACATGGTG
>CAZNXD010000112.1:349-6014 GCA_964576935.1 uncultured Pirellulales bacterium
CGGCGTATGCAGAATCGTGACGAGCCGCTGGATGCCGCAGGACGCTGTTCTGTTTCTGGATTCTTCGCGTTTGAATGTTTTGCCTCTGGCTGGTCGAAGTTTCCACTTTAAGCCTTTGGCAAGCGGCGGTGACTATGAGTGCGGTGAGCTGATAGGCGAATATACGCTTGAGTTAAAGAACGAAGCCGCACACGGGCTGATTCGTGATTTATCCACCAGCTAAGCGTCGAGCACAAGAGCATAAGTGCACAGGGACATAACTCTTGTGCACTTATAGCTCACAATTCACTTCGGATATGAACGTCAATCGTTCAAAAAGGAAATCGCAATGGTTAAGTTTTCCAACGATGCAGATATCTTAAAGTATGAACCCGTACTTTTCGGCGAATTACATTTGCCCTGGCAGGTGCTCGCTGAGGGTTCCGGCGGGACTCTGAACGGTACGACTTTTACGGCCAGCAGCGCGGACTTTACACAAGCCAAAGTCTCGGCGGGCGGTGTGGTTTATCTTCACTCGGACGACGGTTCGCTCGACGGTGCGTTCGAGATAATCTCTGTCGATTCGGCAACCGAGCTAACTGTCTCTGTGATCAGAGCCGATAGCGAAAGTTCACCTGTAGCGCCGCCGGCGGCGAGTGATGTTTACTTTCGCATAAGCACGTTCGAGCCTCAGGCTTGTGAAGCGGCTTTTGCGTTGACCGAGTATTTCGGGATTCAGCCCGGCGACCCGGCCAGTGACATCGAGGTTAGTGATATTCTTGACACGGTTGTTCTAAAGCAAGCCTCCGTCTTTGCGGTCATATCGGCTGTTTACGCAACGCTGGCAAGTAAAGAGGCAAGTGAGAACTTCTGGACCAAGAGCCTGCATTACCGCACGTGCTTCGGACATGCCCGAAGCAGGGCGAGGCTTAGTATTGATACCGGCTCGGACGGTATAGCTGAGCGGACGAGTATGGGCGGTTCGGTGCGGCTTATCAGGGATTAAAAAGGATAATACCGATGGCGACAACGCTAAATGGACAAGCTTTATTTGATGAGCAGCAGTTAGAGCTTGAAGTCGGCTCTGTGTCGCGTGATTCAATCGAGCGGTCGGTGCCGGGTCTTGATGGCTTGATAGCGATTGACCTTGGCCAGCGCGGCCGGCTGATAAAGCAAAAGGGCACGCTGCGAGCAAAAAGCAAGCCGGCCCTCGAAGAAAAACTCGCCGCCATAAGAGATTACGTTGACGGCTATGCCTATACGCTTATTACGAGCGACGACCGAGAGTTCGATAACCTCAGGATAGACGTGTTCAAGACAAAGAATGAACGGCCAAGCGGAGTCGGCCTGGCGATTGATTATGAGATTATCTATACGCAGTTGATAAGCGGTTAAAGGCAGCAATGGACAGTAATGAAATAACCAGAGTGCGAGCGTTTAAGCTGCCCGGCGGAATCGCGCCTGACGGCGGCTGTTTTGTCGAGCCGCGCGCTGCTTTGGTCAAATGGTATTCGAGCTTCATCGATAAGCTGCATCAGGTATACGTTAACGGCAAATATGCCGGGACAACGATAGATGCCGGGCAAAGGCAAATGATAGTCTCTTTGCCGGCGTCATTTTCAACAGCGGTAAAAATAGAAGTTTTCGCTGTTGAGCCTGAAGATGCTCATAAAGAGTTCAGTTATGAACTCGAAGATTCAAAACCATATTCGGGCAGAGTCATTATAAAGCTGCTGCGTTGTCAGTCTCTGCCGTTCGGTTCGACAATCCGAATCTATAGCGACCACGGCAGTGGTGAAATTGATTATGAAAATCCAATAAACGCCGAGCCGATTCGAGTCTGGCCGAGCGTGTTTGAAAAGTCAGGCTTTGGTTCGAGCAGATTCGGAGAAGGCGATTTCGGTTACGATTCGGCGACGGCAATCGGGTTCAGCAGGGGGGATTTCGGCTGCGGCGAATTCGGACTCGATGCGGATGCGATTGAATGGATAAGCGAGTCATTACCGGCAGGCAGTTACAAATTCGCGGCGAAGGTTTTTGATTTGGCAGGCACACAAAGCATAGCGACCGAGACACAACCGTTTGTAATTATACCGCCGCCTAGGCCGGCTGAAGACTTGAACGTATCTTCGTTTGATAAACAAACTAATACATTAATACTTTCCGTTGAGTAAAAGGGCAATACCATGGCTGAGGCTTATCCCGAACCAAACGAGCTTTTGAATATCGAATCGGATAACGAGACCGGTGTTGAGTATATAGCGACCGGAACAGCACCGTATTACATGCAGTTCAGAAAATTGCTGTATCGGCTGCTGCTTGCGACTAAAAAAGCTAACGAGCTTCGCGTGTACGACGAGGGATTTCTGGATATCGGCGTAAAGAGCGGCAAGTTCTGGGTCGGTGCCGAGCTAAAGAGCTACGCAGGTTCAGCAGGCAATACGCTCGCAGACAACAAGGCCAATATATATGTTTATCTTGACGCAGACGGCAATCTCATCACCGACGAGTACAGCTCTTTTCCCGATATGCAAACCGTACCTCACGTGAGGCTGGCGATAATAGCCACGTCCGGCGGTGACATAGATTCGATTACAGACTGCCGAGGCAGTTACGGCTTTGTCATTCCCTATGAATCAGGCGGTATCAGAAAAACCATCGAAGCACATACGAGCGATGACACATTGGCCGTCTCTGAATCAGACAGTGTTCATTCCAATCTCGGCGCGACCGGGACGGTGATGCTTACTCTGCCCGATTCGGCGCCGGCGGGCACGATATTTACTTTTGCCGTGCAGACCGCTCAGGAGTTGCGTATTGACCCGGGTGACGCAGCGATACGAGACGACAGCGGTCAGGCCGCGGATAAGTATAAATCAGCCGATGCGATTGGCGAATGTATAACCATGGTTGCTGATGAAAACGGCGACTGGGTGACAATAGCTAAAAACGGAACATGGACCGAAGAGGCGTAAAGGAACAATCATGCTCATACAACCTCACAGCATAATGCCTGAACCGTTTCCCGGACCCGGTAAGCTCAAATGTGACCAGGTTCAGCGGTTCAGCTTACCGGCGAGCCAGTGGACAACGGTATTGAATGTCAGTGACGGGTCTTGCCTTGTCACTAACCTCTGGTTAGCCGTATCAATCGAAGATAAAGAACGGATTACTCCCGTTCGTATCTATTTCGACGGAGCAAGCAGTCCCCAGATACAGGGATTTACCGGTGAAATCTTTGGAAACGGCTTTGACTATTACACAACGTTCAGAGGCGACTATATTGGTACGACCAACTCGCAAAAGGACAGCGACGGCGGAAAAACATACGACGGCTTTAGCGGCTATCTACGACTGCTGATGCCGTACTACTCATCGATTCGTATTGATATACAAAACACAGCGGGCAGCACCGGCATGTGCTGGATGATGCTCGAAAGGATGCCAATAACGCCATCCGACTTGAAGACCATTGGGCTGCAGAATAGAATGTTGCTGCGGACATACGGCTATGGTCAGGACGGCTGGAAGACAAAGTACACCGAGCTGCCGTTACTTGACACGACGGAGCCGACCATTTTAGCGGGACTGTTTCAGTTCTGGAACAACGGCACCGGCACCGGCGTCGGGGACAACTTCAAATATCTCGAAGGCGACTACCGTATTTACTATGGCGGCAGCGGCAGTGCTTCTTACCGAAGCAGCGGCGCGGAGGATTTCTATCATTCATCGTGGTATTTTCAGGAGGGGACATTCGACAGACCCGGCGATGAGGGGATGGTTGAAAAGCACGATACGAATTACACGTGTTCGGCCTGGCGGTTCTTTCCATTATGGCGAGCACCTTATGACGCTGCCGGAATTAAGCTGACCTGGCAGGTCGGCGAACCTGCGATGCCCGACCCGGGCAACACCTACACGAGATGGATTAGCTGGTACTACAAATAAGCGAATATACGGGACGATGAACAATGGCGGATGAAATACAAATAAACTACGAGTCAGGTAACGACCTTTATGCGATGGTGCGTAATACATCGGGGCAGGTTTGGCTTGCTTCGACACAAGAATTTGAAGACTACGGCACCGACGGACGCGATGCTGACGATTACGATATACCGCTTACCGATAAGAACGGCAATTTGTACATAGGTAGCTTCGATAGTGGCATTCCGGCGGGGCGATATACAGTTAGCGTTTTCCTGCAGAGCGGCGATAACCCTGCCGATGGTGACAAGCTCATCGGTTCAGGACTTTTAATCTGGAGCGGCACGGACGAGCTCACCACGGATAAGATTCTTGCCAACAAAGCCGTCCAAAACAAACTCACCGGACAAATCGAATACTATGACGACGATGGCCAAACGGTCATATTAATTCACAGCCCAGTCGATTCCGAATCGGCAATCACAAGGAACGTTAGCTAATGGACGTTGGATTTTACAAAGATGCTCTTTTTAACGGCATGACATCCAACGCCTTCAAGTTCAGCACGACTCTTACGCTTGGCTGGTTCTGGATGCGAACGACTGGCTGTTCGGCTTTATATCGTGGCCCGAAGATAAGTGAAGTTGATTTTGATTACGCGCTGTCTGTTGAGCCGTTTGATGCTGTCCAAATCAAGGTGCCCGATTATGCCCAGCATTTAGCGAACGAGACTTATTTCTATGTCCTTCGCAAAGTCAACGGTTGCGGTGACCAGGAAAAAACATTTTCAGCTGCGTCTGTTGTCGCTATTGATGCCGATGGTAACTTGGCTAAAGCCGAGCCGAACAAAGCCTTCGGCATAAATGCTCAACTCGTAACCGGGCCTCGTGCAAAACTCATCTGGTACTATTGTCCGCTGCATCAGCAATCAAAGCCTGCTTATTTCCAGGTGTATAGCGACAATGCGACGGGACAGGTTGACTATGGAAATCCTCTGGCGACTATCGATTATGTCGGACGCAGGTATTACTGCTGGCTGAGCGATGTCCTTTCAGAGGGTCAGTATAGTTTCGCGGTAAGGGCTTTCGACAGCTCCGGCATAAATGAAAACTCATCTGCGGTAGTTAGTGTTGATGTTACCGATTCCTCACCCGATTCGGTTGACATCTTAAGCGTTGAAACAATTTAAGAGCAGTCCATATCATGTCCAACACAGCCGAGTTTTTTCAATCCGAGCAGAGTGATTTGGCGATTGCCGCCGGGTCGGTTTCAGTATTCATCGACGGTGCTTTATCGCCGGAGCTTGAGGTTCTGGAAATAGTCCGCTCACCCTGGCCGGACTTTAGCTTCGCCCGATTGACCTGCAACCCGGCCAGTTGCGATGATGGTCAGCTAAAGACAATCGAAAAACTCGAAGCCGAGTTCTCATGCGGTAAAAGCATTGTTATCAAACGGTTTTTCAATCCTTCACAGCCAGAATCGGCGGCTCAGTCAATACCGATATTTGCAGGCCAAATCGAATCGGTCCAAAGCGGTATATCAGACGACGGTGAAACGTTTTTAATTACCGCCGCTGATTATAGTGCGAACCTGAAGCGAATAACCGTATACGGCCGAAGGGTAGGCGACCTTGCCGGCGAGATAGTTTTCCTACCCGGCTCGGATACCATCTTCAACGAAGACTCGATACCGAATGGCTCTATAAGTTTGCTGACTAACACCGCGAGGCAGCACCGTCTATTTGGCGGCGATGAATTAG
>CAZNXD010000113.1:0-5916 GCA_964576935.1 uncultured Pirellulales bacterium
TATCGAAAAACAACCCGTTGGCCGCTCCCGAGTTCTCGCGAAACGTTGACAGCTTACCCTCCAGCGACCACTTGTGAATTCGATTATTGGGAATGTCCGTAAAAAAGACATTCCCCTCGGCATCAGCAGCAGGCCCTTCCACAAACCTAAAATCCCCGGCCAGTTTTTCCACTTTCGCGCCTTCTGCCACAACGCTCTGTTTTTCAGCACTGCAGCCGGCCACCAGAACTGCCAATACCGCCATTACAACCAAACCACGCCATTTCCTGTTCATTTATCTACCTTTCCGGATAGTTCTCGTAAACCACATCCGCCGATTTTACCTTCGAACTCCAAAAATTGCAAAATTCAAAACCGCAAATTCCCCGTGGTATTTCCTCGCCGCCGCGTCATACACCTTCGCCGCCTCGATTTTATCTTTATACCTTCCCAAGTCTATTCGTTTCCCGTTGACATGAATAAGCACTCGCCACTTCTTACTGTCCTTGTCCCACGTAACTCCTTTGAATTTTGACCTGCTTTTTCTCATTCCGCGCAAACTGTTCCATTTATTTTGCAGCGAAGTTGCCAATCGCAGATTCGCCTTGCGGTTATCCCGCCCGTCCCTGTTTTTATGGTCGACTATCATATCTTTCGGGGCGTTTGTAATCTCTCGATGCATATGCCTGACGGTTCTCTTTCCGTTGCGTATCTCCGTCCTGCACGCGTAATATGTCCTTGTCCCTTTTACCGCATACCATTTATATTGTGACTGCTCTTCATAATCTTCCGGGTCAACCTTTGCGTACTCGCCCCTGCTCAGCTTTATCCGCCGGTACGTATATCCGTACCGCAACCACCGATACAAAAGCACAGGCCGCGCCGCTATCAAATCAACTAACCCAGGCACTCTAATTGTAAAACTATAATTCGCCATAATTCACCCCATTTCGATTTGCTTAGCCCACGGACCTGTGCCGTGGGTGTTTGTTTAGCAGTCGCCGGCACGGCGACTTTTCTGAAATGTCAAATCTTAGATATGAAATCTTTTGTGTGTTCTTCTTGGGCCTACTGGCCCGATGTGCCTTGCCCCCGCTGGGGCTGCTCCTTTCAGCTACTGCCGAACTATTGCTTATTTTCACAAATTGCTTAACTTTTGTCAAGTGTTTTTTAATAAAAAAAACAAAATTTTTTTCCTGTCCTGAACGACCCGTGGTAAGCGCAGTCGAACCATGTCGAAGGGCCCAAATGGCCGTTTTTGGGTCAAAAACGAGGGCCCTAAACCGCAAAAACCGCACGAAAGCGCCGTTAAATCGTCAATATTCAATAGAAAATATTAAATGAAACGCCCCCTTGCGCGTTTGATAGGTATTTTTAAAAGTGCAAAAAAAACTTCCAATTTTCCCCACTTTGGCACGGAATTTGCTACACGGTTAGCCCCGTTGCTTGCAACGGGGGTTGATTAGCCCACGGACCTGTGCCGTGGGTGTTTAGCAGTCGCCGGCACGGCGACTTATTTGTCATTCCTGCGAAGGCGGGAATCCATATTATTGTAGGGATTATAAAGTAGCCGCGGTAAGCCTAAATCAGTTGGCTTTATCTGCTTGTTGGAGGTTCATAAATCATTTTTTGCCAGGAGAACATCATCGGGCTGCAACTTAGAATGTTTTCCCCATAAATCGTTTCTCATTGCTACAGCCAATTCGACAAATAGTGCTTCGTTAGGCGACTCAATGAATTTTTTGAATGCGATGTTAACAAAGTCTGGTGCGTAGAGAAGAGAGTTGTAGTAGAACTCTTCAAGCTTCGCACGCGAGTAATTCTTAACATCTTCTGGCGTTGATAGCTTATTTATATGAGGATCGTCCATATCAAAGTGTTTTAACCGCTCAGGAACAAGCAAGCATCTCATCCAAACCAGCGATGAACGATAACGGTTTTCCCTTAAGCTTCTGCTTCCGCGCTCTAATTCGTCCTTCCGATCCCAAACGTGCGTCAGATAACCACCAAGCAAACTGCCGAGACCTAATACTCCAATAAAAGAAACTACAGATTCAATAGTCATAGCTTATACCACCTCAAATCCTATTTTTGCACCCTCCATTTACACAGTAGCATTTTCCTTTAACTAGTTATTTCTCCCTATTGTCCTTAAAGCGCCATTGACTGTCAAGATTTGTTTTCTTGTGGACTTGTGCCTTTGCGTCTTCACGTCTTTGTGTTAAAATCTCTGCGTATTCAGCGTTCTCAGCGGCTAAATTTGTGCGGTACGCAGAACGCAGCACACAGAACGAAAATTAATCTGTGTTAATCTGTGTCTAAACTATGACCGACCAAACTAACAACCTGTTTGCTCCTCCCGATGGCGATAAGTCCTGCACAAATATCGTCCGTGTCGCCTTCGAGTCCGGCGTCGATAGAGAGTTCGATTATCTCGTCCCCGACGACCTTCTGCCCCTCCAGATAGGACAGCGCGTCGAAGTACCTTTCGGCAAAACCAACAAACTCTGCGTCGGTTTTTGTGTAAACTTGGTTAGCCCCCAGGCCAGCCTGGGGGTTGGTAAAGTTCCATCCACCAAAAGAACCTTCAAATTAAAACAAGTCCATCGCGTTGTTGATTCCCAACCTCTCCTTGACGAGCAGTTAATGGAACTGGCCCGCTGGATTAGTACATATTACATCTGCCCCTTAGGCCAGGTCCTCGCAGCTATGGTCCCCTCGGCAGTCAAAAAACAGGCAGGCCTGAAAAAAGAAAGAGTTGTTTACTTAAGTTCTGCCGAACCCGATATCCCCATCCGCAGCAAAAAACAAAAACAAATCTTAGAACTCCTGCAAAGCAGGGGGGTTGTTGACCAAGATTCTGCTCTTGCAATCAAAGATGTTACCAGCCAGGTTGGTTGCACCCAGGCCCCAATTAAAAAACTGGCCCAGAATAAAATTATCTGTATCGCCGAAAGACAAACCCTCGCAGCGCTGCCCGCTATCCCCGAACCAATGTCACTAAGAACCGAAAAAATAACTCTAAACGAAGACCAGCAAAAAGCACTCGACCATTTCGATACCCAATTGCAGCAGGGCACCTTCGGCGTAACACTCCTGCACGGCGTCACCGACAGCGGAAAGACCGAACTATATATAAGAACCATCGAGCACGTTGTAAAAGAAGGCAAAAAGGCAATTGTCTTACTACCGGAGATTGCTTTAACCGCCCAGACCGTCCAGCGATTCAGTGACAGATTCGAAAGAATCGCCGTCCTCCATTCAGGCCTGACCTCCGCCCAGAGAAACGTCCAGTGGCAAAATATCCGCGCCAACCATGCCGACGTCGTCATCGGCGCCCGCTCAGCCATATTCGCGCCGGTCGATAATCTTGGTTTAGTTGTCGTCGATGAAGAGCACGAACCGAGTTTCAAGCAGGACACCGCGCCTCGCTATCATGGCCGAGACGTTGCTATAAAACGCGCCCAGCTTGCATCTGCCCATTGTATCTTAGGCTCCGCAACTCCTTCACTCGAAACCCTGCACAACTGCAAAGTCAAAGGCTTCTACCACCTTGTCTCTTTACCCAAACGCGTCCTTGATTTACCAAAACCGCAAATGAAACTCGTTGATTTAAGACTGCAGGAAATCCCCGCCACCTCAGTCAACCTGATTTCCGAACCGCTTCTAAAAGGCCTAAAAGATGCCCTCGCCAAAAACCAGCAGGCCATTTTACTTTTGAACAGAAGAGGCTACAGCAATTTCGTCTTCTGCCCCTCATGCAGACACGTCCTTCACTGTCGCAATTGTGATGTAACGCTCACCTTTCACAAAAAGCAAATCTCCGGTGCCGCAAAACGAACCGTAATGGGCAAACATATGGACTACGGCTATGCCTTATGTCACTATTGCCTCAGCCGGACCCTCGTCCCCGAAAAATGTCCCCTCTGCGGCAAAGGCATGGCCATGATAGGCTACGGCACACAGCGCTTAGAGCAGGAAATAAAATCAAAACTACCCAAAGCCCGCCTTGCACGTGTCGATAGCGACTCCATGGCCGGCCGTGACTATTATGCTGTCCTGCGAGACTTCAGCTCAGGCAAAATCGACATCTTAGCCGGCACGCAAATGCTCGCTAAAGGCCTGCATTTTCCAAATGTCACTGTCGTCGGAATTATCAGTGCCGAAACGAGTCTTTATCTTCCCGACTTTCGCGCCAACGAACGCACATTCCAATTAATCTCTCAGGTCGCAGGCCGGACAGGCCGTTCCGAAAAAAAAGGCACCGTTTACGTCCAGACCTTCCTGCCCGACCAGCCTGCCATCCAGTTCGCCTTGAAGGATGATTTTGAAGCCTTTGTTAAGGAAGAATTGAAGCACAGAATTAATTGCAAGCTGCCTCCGTTATGGCGAATGGCCAATATCGTCTTGCGTGATCCCACTTTTGAAAAGCTCGAATCCGCAGCCAATAATATGCGTGAAAGGATTGACCAGGTAGTTCTCGCCGACAACCTCACCGCCGTCGTCCGCGGCCCCGTCCCTCCCGTAATCAGTCGAATCCAGCGCTACCACCGACTCCAGATTGTCATCCAGGCCCCCGACGCCGCGACAATCCAAAGGCTCTTCGAACGCCTCAGACGCCAAAAACCCGTCAAACCGCGCGTTACCATCGCTACCGACATCGACCCCGTCAACCTGTTATAACCCTGCCCCCAAACTATCCATTTCGCGTATATCCATCGCAATCAACATCGACCCCATCAACCTATTATAGCCACGTTACCAATTCCCCGATGAGCTTCAATCCACTACCATCCCAGTCGGTACTCTCTTTCCTATACTCTATTCGCCAAAGCCATGTTTTTTTGGAACAATAGCAGCTTGCAAAGCCATCCCATATTGTTTAGACTTTTCTCCCGAACCCGGGGAGTAGCTCAGCTTGGCTAGAGCGCTGCGTTCGGGACGCAGAGGTCGCAGGTTCAAATCCTGTCTCCCCGATTTTCTGATTTTCTGTCGGACTATTGTTTGGCGAAGGCTTTGGTGAAAAGCTTTGCAAGGGGATCGACGGCGGTGGTGAGCTACTGGGGGAAAAGGTTAATGAGGAGATGGGCTGAGGATTCGATTGTCAGCGTGAACTGGGGTGGGATTTGCTAAATGGTGGGGAAGAGTTTGATTAAGAATTGGGTCAGGGTTTCGGTTGCCTGGGTGAGTTGGGGGGAGAGGGGCTGGGCGAGGGTAAGATGAGCCGGCTGGAGGCCGATGAAGTAAATCTCAACCTCTATGCGGGAGGTAATACGCTCCAAAAAAAGGGTAGGGGAGACTGTGTGGGTTGAAATGGCGGCGGATTGGAGTTCGTTCGGATTTAAGATTTTTATCGCGCCGGGGGAGGCGGCGAAGTCGGCGGCGTCGATGATAATCAAATTGGCGGGGGCCTTTTTGATGATTTTCTCGATGTAGTTCTCGGGAACGGTACCGGCGTCGATGAGGTCGGCGGATATTTTACCTTTCAGTTTTTCATAGACGGCGGGGCCTGCGCCGTCGTCGCCTTTTAATGAATTGCCGATGCAGACGATTAAGGTATTGTCACTTCGGCAGTTTTTGAGCTGTTCGGTTAGCTGGTCTAATAGAGCCATGTATTTAACCTTTTTTCACTACGGCAATTTTAATCGCAGATTACGCTGATTTCACGTTTTTTTTGCCATGTTTGGAGAGGTGTGGATTCAGTAGGTGTCAATAACACCTAGCATGAGAAGGGCATGAGTATAAAGGAGTTCGAGGTTTCAGTAGGTGTCAATAACACCTAGCGCCAGAATAGTTCGGAGGTTTTGAGGTTATGGTCTTGGGGTCCAGGTTTTGAGATCGTAAGGTTCTGGTTCTGGAGTTGGGTTGGGGTGCGGCGGGGTTGTTTTGTTGAGGGGGAGGGACATGGAAATAAAGATAATTAAAAGCAAAAATGCT
>CAZNXD010000114.1:0-3637 GCA_964576935.1 uncultured Pirellulales bacterium
ATACCAAAATCAGGTTTAAACCTGATTTTGATATAGGCGAATCCCTGATACCGCTAAGCGGTGCCTGCCGGATTCTTTATGGCGAGACAGGGCAGCGGAGCTAAACCAGTCGCCGTGCCGGCGAGTGCTAAACGGGTTGTGGGGTAAGCAGATTTGGCTTTCCTTAGGTAAGAAAGAGGTTATGCTTATATCAGCAAAGGAGCTTACTAAGGTTGCGTGTTTATGAGGTATGCAGGCCTTACGGATGAGCCGGCAAAGAGGAAGCGGGAGCGCAGCAGCCCGGATGACTTCCGAGTTATGCAGCAATTCACTTCGGAGGCATCTGCGCGTCAATGGTTAAGAAGAATGCTCGGCCAGAGATATGAAGATGATTCCAGCGGCAAGGGGTGGAAATATGGTTACACCTTTTCAAGCCGAAGGTAGATTCGGGCCCCTGTTTTCACAGGGGTGACAACCTTTCGCAGGAATGACAAATCCTCCCAAGTCAGGCCTGGGGGCTAACCATTTTCGATACTGGATTCTAGATGCTTGATTCTCGAAAATGGATACCTGCGTGCGCAGGTATGACAATACCCCCGTCGCGAGCAACGGGGCTAAACGAAATGACAACCCCCACCACACGCCTTCGGCGATGATGGCAGGGCTAAATATAGCGGATATTCAAAAATCTTGACCGGGGTGGGGTTTTGGTTTCTAATAGGTCGCTAAAATCGCGAAGTGCTGTGATTACCGTGGTTTGAGTAATTCTTTTAGAGAGGACTACGTGCGATGAAAGTCAGTAAGCGTGCCGCGAGTGTGCCGCCTTCGGCGACGATGGCGGTTAGCGCACGGGCGAAACAGATGAAGGCTGAGGGTGTAGATGTTATCAGTTTCGGGGCCGGGGAGCCCGATTTCGATACGCCGGATTATATTAAAGAAGCGGCGATAAAGGCGTTAAAGGCGGGTAAGACCAAGTACACGGCTACGCCGGGGATACTGCCTTTGCGCCAGGCGATTGCGGCCAAACTTAAGAAAGAGAACGGGCTGGACTACACACCCGAGCAGATAATAGTCAATGTCGGGGCGAAGCATTCGGTGTACGAATTGATGCAGGCTGTGCTTGATGAGTGTGATGAGGTGATTCTGCCCTGTCCGTACTGGGTGACGTATCCGGAGACGATAAAGCTGGCAGGGGCGACGGCGAAAGTTGTTAAAACCGAGCTGTCAAATTCATATAAAATGACGCCGAAGCAGCTCGAAGGTGCGATAAGCAAAAAGACGGTAATGGTTTTGATTAATTCGCCGAATAATCCGGGCGGGTTTTGTTATACGCCGGACGAGCTGAAGGCACTGGCGAAGGTGCTCGAAGGAACCGATATTATGGTATTGTCGGACGAGATATATGAGAAGCTCGTTTACGGCGATACGAAGTTTGTGAGTTTTGCTTCGCTTAGTGAAGACGCGTTTTCCAGGACGATAACGATAAACGGTTTCAGCAAGGCGTTTGCGATGACCGGCTGGCGGTTAGGCTATACAGCGGGGCCAGTTGAGGTTATCAAAGCGATGGGGCGCTTGCAGTCGCACATGACTCAAAATGCTGTGGCATTTGTTCAGGAGGCGGCTGTTGCGGCGATGACGGAGCCGGCCGGTGAAGTTGAGAAGATGCGTGTTGAGTTCGAGAAGCGCGGCAAGTATATGGCTGAGCGGCTAAATGGTATCGAGGGCGTTAAGTGCGTCGAGCCGACAGGGGCGTTTTATTGCTTCCCGGATGTCTCGGGCAACTTCGGCAGGGGAATCAGTGGTGTAAAAATAAATGGAAGTATGGATTTAGCATCGGCCCTATTGGAACAGGCCAAAGTGGCGGTGGTGCCGGGCGAACCGTTCGGCTGTGACAATAATGTTCGGCTGAGCTTTGCCTGTTCGAGAGAGCAGATAAAAGAAGGGCTGGACCGAATAGAAAAATGGCTGAGCAGTTAGAGAACACAATACCCAAATGGTTAGAAAATATGATGGCTTAGCGATTGGAGAATAATGTCTGAACAGTTAGAAAATATGATGCCTGAGCGATTGGAAAACAGTAACGGCAAGGGTCTGTGGCGGTGGCTGGTTGTAATCGGCTGGGTCGGCATGATGATATTCGCATTCCACGCCAGCAGCCACATGGTCGGCGCAGGTGACACCTGGGTGGCTATGGCATGTGGAAGGCATTTCATCAATCATGGTGTTGATACGATTGAGCCGTTCAGTGCGAATTCACATAAGGCGGGTCCTACGGGAAAAGAGATTGCTGAATGGCCTGGTTGGGCGCAGTGGATTACACAAGAGGTCGGTATTGATACGGTTAAGAAGTGGCATCCGACGGGTTGGGTGAATCAGAACTGGCTGACGCATGTGATTTTCTACTGGCTGACACATCTTTCACCGGTGGCGGACGCAGACCCGGATAATGGAGTGTACAGCTATAATTCTTTAGTGTATTGGAAGATTGGGCTTTACGTTCTGAGTGTTATTTGTGTTTATTACACGGGACGGATACTGGGTGCCAATGCCGTTTTGAGCGCTGTGTTTGCATGCTTTGCAATGTTCATTGGGAGATCTTTTCTGGATGTTCGGCCTGCGGGGTTTTCTAATCTTTTAGTGGCGGTGTTTTTGCTGATTCTGGTTTTGGCGACGTACCGTAATGTTCTGTATATCTGGCTGGTAGTACCTTTGACGGTTTTCTGGTGTAACGTTCACGGCGGTTATCTTTATGTTTTTATAATGCTGACGACGTTTGCTGTGTTCGGCTTTGTCGCAAACTTTTTCCCTAATCGATGTTATTCAATAGGTAAACGTGGATTAGTGCATACGATAGCGGCCGGTGCTATAACACTTGTCGCATGTATATTGTTTAATCCGTTTCATCTGACGAATTTTACGCATACGTACGTAATCAGTTTCAGTAAGCACGCGGAGATGTGGCGAACGGTGCATGAGTGGTGGCCGGGGTTCGCGTGGGATAATCCAGTTGGGACGGGCTTTCCGTTTTTAGTACTGTTTATCATGTCGATAGGGCTGGGTGTGTTCTGGCTGGTCAGCCGTTTGATGAAACCTCGGTTGTTAAAGGCGCCGGTGAACGAGCTGAAGGCACAGGAAAGGCAGTTTGAGCTGCTATGCAAGGTTTTAGGGTATTCGGCGGCGATATTCGGGTGCTGGATTAGTTTTATCAGTTTGTCTTTTTGCCATGCTGATGCCGCGAGCTTTTTAATCTGTATTGCGTTTGTCGGGCTAATCCTTCTGAGTATAAGAAAACAAGTTCACTTTATCTGGCTTCTTATTCCGTTAACACTTTTTGTTGTTTGGGCTTCGAAGGACAGTAAGGGTTATTCCGGCAGGTATATATATCCGTTTTTAATTGTACCGTGCTACGTTGGGCTTCATATTATAATATCTCTGGTCTCATCAAAGAGCCGTATCAATCGTATGAATATTGTTTATGTTATTGCCGCCGGGGCCGGAGCTATAATCCTGATGCTGGTGGTGGTGAATCCGTTCGGCTTTAAACCTCCGTCTGAAGGTCTGTGGGAGTATGTGAAGCAGTTCTTCACAATAAAGCGTATCTGGAGGCCTCAATATGAGGCCAATCTTGGTTTTCTTTCAACGGCTTACTCTCATCTGT
>CAZNXD010000114.1:3647-5889 GCA_964576935.1 uncultured Pirellulales bacterium
TAACGGTTTGTACGCAGTCAATGTAATATTTATCGTGGTATTTCTTCTGGCTCCCGAACGTGATGAGGTTTTTACAGAGGAGCATGTAACGGGAAAGAAGTTGCAGTCGAAGGTATTTGAGCTGCCTAAATTCGATATCGCGTTTTTAGCAATAGTTGCAATGACAGTATATATGGCGTATCGCAGCCGGAGGTTTATACCGATAGCGGGCTTTGCGGCTTGTCCGGTAGTTGCGATGTTTATAGACCATATTATTCGTACTGTTAGTGCATCGCAGAATTTTTATAAAAAAGGAGTTTTGTCGGTATCACCAATACCAAAGTCATTACAGCGTTTCTTACTGACAGCCGGTCTGGTTTTGATTTTTGTATTTGGGGGTTATTGGGGGTGGAAGTTTAAGGTTGTTTATCTTGACCCATGGCCGACCGACCGAGTTCTGACGTCGATGTTTATGCGTATGACGGCATCCCACGTGAAACCTTTCTTTGCGTTAAAGTTCATCAAGGCAAATAAACTTTCAGGTAAGATGTTCAACTACTGGACAGAGGGAGGTTTCATAGCTTACGGACAAGAACCTGACCCTGAGACGGGCAAGACTCCGTTGCAGTTGTTCATGGACGGCCGGGCTCAGGCGGCGTATGAGCCGGATGTTTTTATGACGTGGTCGGAAATTATGGCCGGTACGAAACACGGTGCTCAGATTGTCGGCAGCGCCAAAATCAGAGGCCGTAAGCTGAACGGTGAAGATTATTTGAAGATCGGCGGGTATCTGAGCGGCGCATTAAGAAAGCACGATGTATGGATTATAATGATACCTCTAAACGACAAGACCGAGATGTTCATCCGCAGCCTCAATGCGGCACCAGATTGGATTACAGTTTTCTGTAATCAGAAGCAGAGGATTCTTGTAGATGTTAAGACAGAAAAAGGTAAAAGCCTTTATGAAGGTATATTTAACGGTGAGACGGTTTTCCCGGATGAGTTTTCAAGGAATTTTACGATTGCATTGGACATTCTTACAGGAACTAACGATGTAGAAAAGGCGAAGCAGGGCCTGGCATATGCGGCCAAGGCTCTTAAGGAGAATCCCTCGACTTTAGTAGTTCTGACAATACTGTCAGCAAACAGATTTAATGATCGAGAAATCAAAGCGACGGTTTTTTCTATATGCAGCATGTACTTTAACGATTTTGTGACTAACAAGGACAAATACGCTAAAGAAGATGGATACTTTCACAGACTTGCTGTGGCTGCGAGAGCGGGGGTATATCTGGGTCAGGTAGCACATGCTAACAATCGTAAAGACCTTGTTGATTATTATAATGACCAACTCAAATTGTTTAGCGCAGAGTCAGTTGATTCTCAGCGTTATAAGACGTGGTGATTTCCGGTGAGTGAGGACAGTATAGTTCGCGATGAAAATCACAGAAGGGGAGGGGGGCGTCTGTCTATTAGTGTATTCATGCCATGCTATAACGAGGCCGGCAACATCCAACGCGTAACAGAGCGGGCTCTGGAGGTGTTAGCTGGTCTTGGTGTTGAGTATGAGCTGATATTAGTTGATGACGGCAGCAGCGACGAGACAGGCAGGATTGCAGATAAGATTGCCGAGTGTAATAGCGCGGTCAAGGTGGTGCATCATGAAACGAATCTCGGCTATGGAGCGGCACTTCAGTCGGGATTCAAAGCGGCTACGAAGAAGCTGGTGTTTTATACCGACGGTGACGGTCAGTTCGATATAGGTGAGATGCCGCCGTTATTATCTTTGATGGATGAGTATGACATCGTCAGTTGCTATCGAATTGACAGGCAGGAGAGTCCGGTACGTAAGTTTAACGCCTGGTGCTGGACGAAGTTAGTCTGCATACTGTTTGGTATGAGGATTCGTGATATTGATTGTGCTTTCAAAATTTATAAGCGAGAGATATTCGACCATATCGAGATGTCAAGCACAGGTGCTCTTATCGACGCCGAGATACTGGCTCGGGCAGTTCGTAAAGGTTATAAAATTGTTCAAAGGCCGGTCCATCACTATCCGCGAACGGTTGGCGAGCAGACGGGTGCGAAAATCGGCGTGATTCTGCGGGCATTCAAAGAACTTTTCGAGCTGTACGGCAGAATCCACAAAGAGAGATAAGAATATCGAATCCGCCAGATAAGCGGCGGACAAGTGTAGAATGTAGAAGTAAAAATAGGCGTATCGGGGGTGGTGTGTGGTAAAATGGAATTTGTATGGGGTCGG
>CAZNXD010000115.1:0-1231 GCA_964576935.1 uncultured Pirellulales bacterium
CAGCTAACTGATGCCGGCTCGACATTCGGCTTTTCCTTCTGCTGCAAGCTTTTCCTCATCAAGGGGACAATGTTTTCAAGCTCTGCGACAGCATCGCCAACAAGACTTTCTATCTTGTTTCTGAATATCCCATGTGCGGCCAGTGCTGGTATAGCAATGAACAGGCCCCAGAAGGTTGTTACCAGAGCCACAGATATCCCGTCGGCGAGTTGTGCCGGCTGAGGTTGACCTCCTGCCCTTACAATGGCGTTGAACAGTTTAATCATTCCAAAGACCGTTCCGAACAAGCCCACCATGGGCGATACACCCCCGATGAGGTTGAGCCACTCGATTTTTCTTAACAGTCTTGACGCCTGCTCCTGCAATGATTCCATAATTGCGGTCCGCATATGCAGCCAATCACCATGGCTCTTGGTAAGAGCCTCGAAAACCGCGATACTGACAAGGTCATCGTTATCGCAAAGTTTTTTCAAGCTCTCAGGGTCGGCACTTTCAATTGTCTCAGCCAATTCAGCGCCAATATACTGCCGAAGCAGTCTTTTGCGGCGTATGAAAAAACTGTTCACAAAAATAATGTAAACGGTGATAAGTGAAATTGGAAACAGCACGAACCAAACTATTGGTCCACCCGCCATAAAGAATTGTTCAAAAAAAGTCACTTTCAGTTCTCCTTACCGCCGATTCGCGTAAATTCACCGCCTGTTCGCTCTGCGATTTCCTGCAGCATGTGACAGTCATTTTCATCCGGCCAAAAACCAATCGTATTTACCGCCGACCGTGATAAATGTCTTTGCAGCAAATCCAGGATAAACCGCAGGAATTCGCCATTATCGCGCTCGGTCAGCTCAAATCCGTCAGTCAGAAAAAAAACGGCCGAAGGCCTTTGGTCCATACTGTCACAAACATGCGAAAGTTTTTCAAAAGCTGCAGCGGCGTTGGTTTGTCCCCTTGGCTCGACCGACTCAATAAATGCAACCGCTCGAGACTTAGCATTTCGTGAGGCGCGCGCCAGTCCGGCATTCTCGAATTCCAATAACTTGTCGCCACCAAAAAAGATTATGCTGAAATACTGGTCCTGCTGCAGAGATTCAATTGAATTTATCAACTCCTTTTTTACTCTGCCGAACAGGCCTTTCATACTCCCCGAGCAGTCCACAACAAAGCAGACTCTCCGCGAGTCTATTTTACTTGAAAAAAACTCAACTGAACCGGCCGGCATTGTAGACTCTGT
>CAZNXD010000115.1:1241-5850 GCA_964576935.1 uncultured Pirellulales bacterium
ATCCTCTGAGATGAAATCCTCCTGCTCTAAAGTCACCGCATTGATAAGTTGCCCTGGGTTAAAAGCCATAGCCTGAATTGCCTTGGCTTGACTGCTACGATTGTGTCTTACTTTGGGCCTGGGAATCTTGAGAGGCGATTCGACGAGTCGTCTGACCTGTTCTACCCTTGCAGTTGGTATCAACTGAGACTTATCGATAGCAGGAGGTGAAAATTCAGCCACTGCCAGAAACGCCAGGGCTATCATGTGCAAGCTGATAGAAGCCGTCCATGCCCAGATTTTTGCACGTCCGTTGTGCAAAATACAAACCCTCCGTTGTTTGGCGCTTTAGCTCGGCCAGCGCCGTTTATTAGTCAACCACCTCTACCCGGGACTCACCCGGCATCATCAGATTGTACATCAAAATAGCATTGCCATTATGCAGGCGAATACAGCCCCGCGATTTAGCCACTCCTATTTCGTTAGCGTCCTTGGTGCCGTGAATGGCAAAACCTTCTCTGCCTTCGGCTGCTCCGGACAGACCTTGTAATCCAATCCAGCGTGAACCCAACGGGTAATCCGGGTCTTCGGCTTCATAAGTTTTGCCGGTGTCCGGGTCCGTCCAGGTCGGTTGTACGAGCTTACCGCCGGGCTTGACCACCCATAAGCCTGTTGGAGTTTCACGACCGGATCTTCCCAGGCCGACAGGGAAACTTCTGACATAGGTATCCTGAAGAAACAAATCCATCGTGAAACTCGAACGATATATCCTGGCGTGGAACGGCCCCTTTATCACTTTTATAGTCTGGTCGGCCTGCAGCGCTTCGGGACGCGGAATACCATTTAACTGCTGGATGATTTCCCACGGCACTTTATGGGCTTTGCCGATATCCGAAAGCCGGTCCCCAATTTGAACCTTATACATCGCACAAAGTGTATCACCTGGATATACGGTGCGCGTGAAAAGCCACACATCCGCAAGGGCCGCTAATTGTTCTTTAATCAGTGCCCGCTGCTGGGCGGTTATCTCCATCGGCAATAATTCATTCAGCCTTTCCCGTGCTTCAATTACTTTTGGCGGCTGTCCATTCAACAGAGCCAGCGCTTCGGCAATCATCTCAGCTACAATACTGTTAGGCTCGGCAATAACCTCAGGAAGCTGTTCGGGCTCGGTCGCCATTGGCTCAGGCTCAGGTTCCGGCTCGGGTGGGACAATCGGTTCAGGCGGCGGTAACGGCTCAATCATGCGAGGCGATTCCTGGACGACTGGTTTAGGTGGCTCAGGTTCCTGTGCTACAGTTTCGAGCGCATCCTGCTGCTGGTTTTTCTCGGATAAGCTGTATAAAGTAATTATTACGATGAGCAGAATCACTACCACCGCGGCTGCAAAGTAAAGCCGCCGAATCATCCGCGTTCTTGGCGTCACGTAGGTGCGCGAGGGAAAGTAAGCCATCACAAAATCCTTTTTGTACTTATGCTTCTTGCGTATCGAAATATAATACCTGCTGGTCGGTAACCAGCAAATTCATGGGCACGTCACGCTCGGTAATCGGCACCGAGTCGACAAGTTGTTCGGCAAATGCAAAGCCGCACCTTGCAGCACGTAAATTATTATGCATAAAAAACCGGTCATAGAAAGAGCCGCCCCGGCCAAGCCTGTTTCCATTCCTATCGAATACCAATCCCGGTGCTATTACAAGGTCAATCTGCTCAAAAGGTATCGGTACACCCTGAACGGGATTACGCAGCCCATGCATTTCTGCCGAGAAACCGTTATCTAGCGTTTTTATCTCGACCGGAATCATATGTCTTTGCTGCCAGGATATTCTCGGAGCCACTACAGTTTTTCCAAGCTGCCAGGCACAGAGCACTACATCAGATGTATCCGCCTCGTGAGGCAGCGATAAATAGGTCATTATGGCATTGGCCTTTTTGAACTGCTCGGTCGCAATAAGATTCTGACTGACCTTCTTGCTTTTGGCCGCCCTTTCCTCCGGAGGCATCTGCAGTAAAGTCCTCTGGAATTGCTGGCGCAACTGTGCCTTATCCATTTAGCCGTCCTTCTCTAAACTACCACTGAGGTTATCTTGTATCAAGGTTTGCAGCTTTTGTAAATAATGCCTAATACTTTTTTCGTACCCCGCGTCCTTTGGTCTGTAGTATTTTTTCCTCACACCTTCGGGCAGATACCTCTGCGGCACAAATCCACCCTCGAAATTGTGCGGATATTTGTAATCAACCCCGAATCCCATCCTTTTGGCTGCGGCGTAATGGCTGTCCTTCAAATGCTTGGGTACCGGTATCGTAGGCTCGTTTTTGACATCTGAGACGGCTTTCCAGACTGCTGACGCCGAGGCGTTCGACTTTGGAGCACAGGCAACATATATGGCCGCCTGGGCCAGGTGAAGCTGAGCTTCGGGAAGTCCGACAAACTCCGATATCTGAACCGCCGCCGCAGCTAAGACCGTCGCCATGGGGTCGGCATTACCTACATCCTCGGCTGCACAAACCGCGATTCTCCGGGCGATAAAACGTGAGTCTTCGCCACCGGCTATCATCCGGGCCAGCCAATATACCGTGGCGTCCGGGTCACTGCCGCGCATGCTCTTTTGAAGGGCGCTCGCCAAATCGTAGTGAGTATCGCCGGTTCCATCATATTGAACAGCCTTTTGCTGGATGGAGTCTTTGGCAACTTCAACATCAAATTTTATTTTGTCTTTTGCCTTTTTGCCGCGTGTCTGAGAGAGCACCCCAACCTCTAAGGCTGTCAGGGCCCTTCTTGCGTCACCGTCACCGGCAGCCGCAAGGTATTTCAAAGCTTTACCCTGCACCTGAATATCTATCTGGCCAAGCCCCCTTTCTTTGTCCCCGAGAGCTCTTTTTAATAATTCCACGATGTCATCCTGGCAGAGCGGTTCGAAATGAAAAACAGTGCTGCGTGAGATTAACGGTGAGTTGACAGCAAAAAAAGGGTTCTCGGTAGTAGCTCCAATCAGAATAAGCACGCCCGATTCGACATCATCCAAGAGTACGTCTTGCTGAGCCCGATTGAAACGGTGGATTTCATCTATGAAAAGAACCGTCCGGGTACCTGTTGTGGCCAAACGGTCTTTGGCTATGGAAATCACTTCGCGGATATCGTTCACGCTGGCCGCGGGAGCGCTTAGATAGTGAAACTTAGCTCTGGTATAGCCGGCGATGACATTGGCCAGAGATGTCTTGCCCGAGCCGGGCGGGCCGTAGAATATCACACTGCTGAGTCTATCGGCCTCGAGCATTCTTCGAAGCAGCTTGCCGGGACCGAGAAAATGATGCTGGCCCACAAATTCATCGAGACTGCCGGGCCTCATTCGAACAGCTAATGGCTCGACCTGCCCCATCCGCCGCCTTTCAGCCTCACTAAACAGCGTATTATCACCCTTGGAACCGCGCATCGTCAGAGATATTATAGCTGAGAATTCGTGGAGTTGTTGAAATTTATTTAGCCTACCCAATCAGCCGGCTTGCGATTCGATTTGTAGGTATGAGAATTGCTCTCCTCTTAAGTAAACAGAACTATTACCGCTACCACTGGGGTGACAACTGCGCCGAAGCGTAAATTACCCCTTAGAAGCCCTTTTAGCCTAACGAAACAGCCGTTAGCTGTATTTTTTTAGTTGTCACTCCGAGCATCTTAAAAAACAGAAAATTATAGAATTATTGTCTCGCAAATTCTGTAATATTTGGTAGAAAAGCCGGTGAGGGAATTTGTTTAACAAGAGTCTTATTGCTCGGGAGGTTATAATGGTGCAGGAAAAACTCACATTCTAACAGAGAAGCTGTCTGTCGGATGTCAGGAATGGGAAAATAACAAACGGGAGCAAAAACGGGAGGTAAAAAATTATGAGAGCGTATTTTAGTTAAACAAAAATTAGTAAACTAATTTAACCAAAGTTTTAAGAGTGTAGATATGAAGACGCAAAGTAAAATTTTGTTTCTTGTTGTTGTATTGTGTGTTGGTTTTCTTCTAATAGCAGTCATAGGGAAGAGAACCACAAAAATGCCTGACATCGAAGTGTCTGATGATTATGCGCCGCTTAGTTTGAACATCAATGAAGATAATGCAACAACTTCTCTTGAACGTTTGGACAATATCACATTCCCCGAGGAAATGCTTGGGTCTTTTGAACCAGGAAACTTAGTTCCAAAACCCAGAGTTATGAAACCACGTGGTCGGATTGAGGAGCTTGAGATTTACAATGATGGAGAATATTCTGTCTTAGCTTCTCAACCAGTGGTTATGGAGCTCCAGCAAACAGTATTTGCAATTACTAACAAACTTTTAAAAGTTACATGGCTTGAGCCTGATCAGAATGATCCGAACACATGGGACTTTTTTAAAGTACCTGTTAAGCCAGATGAAAGGATTTATGGTATTTGGGGCGATGACAATGACCCCTGCGGATTTCAGGGAGTTGTAGATAATACTTTCCCTTACGTCTATAGGGTAGAAGCCCAAAGCATAGTTCCAATAGAAGCAAACAACTTAACAGTCACTATGGAGCTTCAAGCTCTTGATGGAAACAACAATGTTCTCAATGGATTCCCAGTTGATGTGAACCTCTGTGAGAAATCTCCAGATGGTTTGCAG
>CAZNXD010000116.1:0-5806 GCA_964576935.1 uncultured Pirellulales bacterium
ACAGTTCATGTATAGGGTCAATTTTTGTTCTCGGTACCCGTTCCCAGCCGCTCCATTGGCCGTCGTCTTGAATTTCCTGACGTTGCAATTCTACCGCTGCAAAAATCGGCACCGCCAGACAAGGGTCACGCCATTCCGGATTGACCCCGTCACCGGCATAAGTTTCATAGAAGCTCTCATAAACTTGTGCAACATCAAGCTTTGCTTCCACTGTCACCAGGTCGAGATCATTAGGCTCAGTATCACTGTTGGCATAGATATTATCAGGGCCGATTTCTTCCTTTGGAATGTAAGAGACTGCTCGAATGTGCTCGGCCTGGGTATCTTTGACCTGTACTATAACAGGCACGCCGTACTCTCCGATTTCCTCACTGTCCCCGATATTGTCAGGCATCGGGAACGTCAAATCAGCCGGTGTGCTAAAAGCCGAATCAAGCTTGGCGACAAATTTATCAAGCTGCTTTTCGGGGGGTAGTTTTTCCTCCGGAGCCACATTAAGACCCATCTCCAATTCTTCTGCCTGTTTCTGAATGTAGCTGTCGATTGCTCCGGGACCAAACTTTTTTCCTTCGTACTCGGCATAGATGGGGCTGATAAGCACTTTTATTACCAGAAGCACCAGGCAGATTAGTCCAACTATAGCTAAAACTATCTTCTCGATATTATTTAATAATAAGTTGCCGAATTCTTTAAACATCTCAGTTTTCCTGTTCAAACAAGTATTAAGTGAGCTGCGAGGCTCACTATCACATTAATATTCATCGCTCGATATTCAATGTCCTAGCCTTGTTAATATTCTTCTGCTCCGGCAGTCTTTTTTAAGGATTCGGGTTTTATCTGGTTATATCCTGCTGCGTCGAATATGTATTCACATATCATTTCCAGTTTTACTACTGCATCATCACCGTAGCGGTAAAACTCATGCTCTGCGCTATCGAGTTCCACGGGCTCAATACTCGAATCGAGAATTGTTATCTGGTTATGTTTGAATTTCTTCTGCTCAGGCTCATTGCCCGAAAAGCCTTTGAATACATGTTCCTTGGCGCTGCAAAGTTCCTCCATGAACAGCAGAGCGTCATCTGCGTTTACCAGGACTACGATACTAAAATGAACTACATCGAATTTCCCGCTGGAGACTCGCTTTGTGAATGACTTAACCATGCCGTCACCCGCAGACATGACATAGGAAGGTCTGATATATTCTGCGCCGCTGCGGTCACTGCTTTTGGTTCCAGCACCGAAGCCCACAGATACAAGCCTCTTTACCGGGCAATCAAGCACATTTTCGCAGCTTGTATTCATTTCGCTCATGGTCATCAAAACGTCCTCGATTATCCAGTACCCGCTTTGCCAGAACCAACAAGTCCTTACGGACTGTTCTATAGACATGTATTTGTACCCTGCGTCAATAGAACCTATATCCCAGTACTTGTACCCCGGCATATCTGCGAGGCTGACATAGAACAAAGCTGACTCTGCTACATCTAAGCAAAGCTCACTTACTATTGTCCGCTCAACTTCATTGTTTTTGTTATATGAGAACCGCTCTGCCATGTTTACTCTGCCGATACCAAAAGACCTGCCCGTATCATTCTCCGATGAGGTGCCTTTATTAAGGCTGTTTAGAAGCTCAGTATCCGTTGGGCGTTCCCGCCCCCCTAAATCTTCGATTAGTTTTTTAAGCTGACTGCGGTAGCGTCGGCCGAAATCTTCGAATATTAGAGTTGATGTCTCATTCGGTTTCGGGAAAATGACATAGCTAAGCAGTTCTCTCTGAGAACTCTGCCTTGCCAGCCTGGCTATCTCATTTGCATCTTTGGCGAGCGCATCCTGATAATTGCGTTCCACTTTCCACTGCTCGCGGACAACCCTCTTAGAACTCAAAGATTTAATCCGCTTGCCGCTATCGGCACTTTCTTTGTTCATGCGTTCCTTCAAGCGGCCGCTCATCAGCGGGGCCGGAATAAGCAGCAAAAGTAATGCCGCTACCGTAAGCGCCGTTGGCAATATAAACGACGAGTAGTTACGTACCGCGCCAAGTTTCTGGATAAGACCTTTTAACTGGGAAGTATCTACCTTTTTCACACTTAAATTCCTGTCTCTAAAAGGAACTTTTAAGTCAACTATGTTGATTTAAGAGCCTTTGCCCACTGCCCCGGATGCGTCCTTCCACCGAAGCTTAAACTTAATTACGAACCAATGGTCGTTAACCTGGTAAATCACGTTGCCGTTTCTATCGAGTTTCTCTCTGCCCATCTCGTCTAATTCAGAAACTTTGCATATTACTTCTTTGGTCATGGGGTCAATCAAAAGGTACTGATTTCCACCGCGTTGAGCGCCCTCTAAATTTTTTCTTATACCGATTCCACTCGGCATTTCTCCATCAAGAGCTACCTCTTGTGATTCTATCTCGAAGTGCTCACGTGAGGTCTTCCTGTACAATTCAAACGGGCTGTTGCCGTCCACAATTTCATTAAGATTCATAAGACGTGTAACTACACCCCACTTACTCTGGTCATCCTTAGCACCGGCCGGGTCCAGTAAATCACGAAAATTCTCATAGGGGGTATAGCAAGTCAACGTCACCACAAACCCCGCTCCCCCCTGGCCCTCAATTTCTTCCTCTTCTTTTTGGTCGTCATCCTGGTCCTCCTCGTAATATCTTCTGCCGGGTCCTCTCGGATTGAATCCTCCTCCTGGTCCTCTCGGATTGAATCCTCCTCCTGGTCCTCTCGGATTGAATCCTCCGCTGGAAGACGATGAGTCCGAATCTACGTCGCGACTTCTTTTGGATAATTTTGCTTTTTCAAAAGTCGTGCTTTCTAAGTCCTCGGCGTAGAAAACATTCATGCTCGTCACGAATATTTGCTTGCGTTCCTTTCGTGGGATTTGCGTAATTTTCTTCGCATCACCATTATCAAAGGCTTCATAGAGTTGTTTCTGCGATGGGTTATTCTCACTGTTCGGCAGAATCGAAAGAACCGTCTCATAGAGTTTAGGTATAATGTCCCTGTATTCAAACGGCTTTAATGCTTCTGCGATTATTGCATCGGATTCTTCCGCCCGTTTTTGCTGTGTGCTGAGCTTTCGCTGAGCCTCCTCGGCAGTTTCTATGACATTATTGATTTCACGTCGGACATCTTTCTTTGTTCGGTAGGTCGCCGAATCTAATACCGTTCTCCCAATCGCTAATGCTGCAACCAAGAACAATGCCGCTGCCGCGTATGTGAAATATTTGGCTTTGCTTGCCCATGCCATAGAACTCGCGATGGCTCGCGGAAGCAGATTGCTTTCTATCCTGCCCAATCCCAGCCCCTGCAGGGCAAGCCCGTAGACTACGCCAAAGTCACCGACGTTTTCATGGAATTTCGCCGCTGAGACCTCCGAAGCGAGGGTAAGCCTCTTGAAAGAATCCGGGCGTTCAACCGGAACCTGCAGACTCTGTTGCAAATACTTCAAAAGGCCTCGCAGCTTGGTGCCGCCGCCTAATGCAATAACGTTTGCCAGTTTCGTGTTTGGGTTACTGCTGCTGTAGAAGCCCAGCGACCGCTGTATCTCCGAGACGAAATCAGAAAATACCGGCCGCATCGCCTGGAATACCTGCCGGGCATATTTGCTCATCGCCGCTGTCCGTTTGAGTTTTTCCGCCTTGGCAAAGCTGAGCTTAAAGGTATCTGCGATTGCTCTGGTAAAGGAATTACCGCCCATAGGGACGCATCGTTGCCAAACGCCTGATTTAGTACAGACTACAAGGTCCGTATTCTCGGCTCCGATATTAAGAACTACCGTCGCCTTTGTGTCTGATTTGACAAGCTCAGGGCGGTCGAAAACGATATAGTTGTACAGTGCCATCGGCGCCATCTGGACCATGGTGACCTGGATGTCCTCATTGCTGAAATAGGACAACTCTTTTGTCACCACCTCGTTCTTGATTGCGAAGATACCAACCCGGGCTTCGCTGCTGCCCGGCTCGCTCATCAACTGCCAGTCCCACTGCACTTCGCTCATATCGAACGGTATCTGCATACCTGCTTCAAGTTTGACCACCTGAGGTATTTTTTTCTGTTCGACCGGCGGCAGGTTGACAAATCTTGCGAAGCTGTTCTGGCTTGGTACCGATATGATTACCTCATCTTTTTTACCTAAGCTGTTCTGCCGCAGAAAATTGCGCAGAGCTAAGGCTATAAGTTCATCCCGCTCACTTTCCTTAACGCCTTCTGCATTGAGGATTTTGCCGTAGGCGATATTATCGAAACCGATAACCTCAACCACTCTTGTAGAACCTAACCTCAGATGCAGCGCCTTAAGCGAGTCATTGCCAATTTCTATTGCCCAAATTGCCCCCGGTATTGAAGCCATGTTCTGCCCCTATGAGAAAACGGTTAGCCTTGTAAAAGCCTCCTACTGACTATACAGTATATCATATTATGAAAACTTTTGCCATAAACACTTTAGGTTGTAAAGTAAACCAGTACGAAAGCCAACAGGTTCGTCAATTGCTCGAGCAGCTCGGCCTAAAACAGGTTCACCCTGAGCAAAAACCCGACCTTTCACTGATAAACACCTGTTGTGTTACCCATACAGCATCGGCTAAAAGCCGCCAATGTATCCGCAAGGCCCGCAAAATCAATAAAACCGCTGTGGTGGTTGCCTACGGTTGCCTGCCGGCTTTTAACTCAAGTGAGTTAGCCGACTTAGGTTCTGATCTTGTCCTGATTAGACATCGGTCCTCACTGGCTTGGGAATTGAGCCAAATCGTAGCCGCACAGACTAACACTACAACCCCGAAAAACACTGATATTACACCTATTAGACCAATAAAGCCGAGTCAAATCAACCCCAAAAACCTCGCTGACCTGCCAAAACTACCTGAATTAACATTATTCCAAGGTCAAACTCGGGCATTTTTGAAGGTTCAGGATGGCTGCGACAGTAATTGCAGCTATTGTATTATACCTACTTGCCGGTCTGATGTTCAAAGCAAGAGCATCCCAGCCGTTTTGCATGAAGCGCAAATGCTTGTAAAGAATGGACATAAGGAAATTGTTGTAACGGGTATCTTTCTGGGCGCCTTCGGCCAAAAAACCACAAGACGCAGACACTGGCCGAGCACGGAGAATCCAGAACTTATCAAACTGCTCGAAAAACTTGCCAAAATACCCGGCTTGGCTCGGATAAGGCTAAGCTCGCTCGAGCCGTCTGATGTGACCGAAAGTTTGTTGGATACCTTATGTGTCAATCCCAATATCCTGCCTCACCTGCACTTATCGCTGCAATCCGGCTCTGATACAATCCTTCGACGCATGTGCCGGCAGTATTCAGCCGAACAATTCCGCCAAAAGGTAGAGCTGATTAAAGCAAGGCTGAATAGGCCCGCAATTACCACGGATATCATTGTTGGTTTCCCTGGTGAGACAGATGAAGATTTCGAGCAGACCCTTGGCTTTGCCAAGGAAGTTGGCTTTGCAAGAATCCATGTCTTCAGCTTTTCGCCGCGACAAGGCACAGCCGCTGCAAAAATGCAACCCAAGGTCAAATCAGAAATTGTTAAACGCCGTGCTATCGAACTACAGAAGTTTGCCAACGAATTGGCTTATCAGTATAGAGAGCAGTTCTTAGGTCAAACAGCCGAGGTCTTGATTGAAAATATAGATAAGGACCGACTCGCAATCGGCCGAGCCGAACGGTACTTCGAAGTACAAATTCCAAATGTACCATGCGAGATACACAGAAAGGACATTGTCAATGTTACTTTAACTGCAAACACCCCAGCCGCAATGGCAGCGCGCCTCGGTGTTTTTTAATC
>CAZNXD010000117.1:0-5775 GCA_964576935.1 uncultured Pirellulales bacterium
TGACTTTTGACCAATCGGCATACAGCTTGGTGTAGTCCAATAGCAAATCAAGGTTCTGCTTCGAGTAATCATCACCGAGAAATGCCTTAATCAGTTCGGACTGCTGATTCGGCTCATCTACGCTAATCCAGTAACCGACGCTGGTCTTGACTTCATCGAGGTCGAGTCCGGCCGATTCCATTAGCTGCTCCGGCTGGGTGAGTTTTTCGGCCAGAGCGTCTCGCTGCTGTCTTGCGGCCTGGAGCTGGTCGTAGGCATCGGCAAGGCTGTCGAGCACCTCTTTTCTCTGTTCGAAACCGCCGGCAAAGTCGTTGAAATCCTGGGCCCTTTGCTCGGCAGGCTTTGCCAGTGAACGCATTATTTTCGCGGTGTTGATGTTCTGTGATAAAATTTCATTCAGAGCCGCTTCGTAGTTTTCTCTTTTTTCTCTGGCTTCGGGACTGGCCAGAGGCATTTGGATTTCGAATCTGGTATTACCGTGCGGCCGCCAGATGAGGTTCTGGATATTGGCAGGGTCGATACGCCTTCGCAGAACCGTTATCATATTTTGAGCCAGGCCTTTTTGGTCTTTTTCCGGTATGCCGTGGGTGTCAATCTCATAGATAAGGCTGGTCCCGCCGGCCAAATCAAGACCGGGCTTTAGACTCTTTTGTGGTGGATACAGCAGCAAAATCGCAAGTGCGGTTACTACGACAATGAGCGCGAATTTCCAGGCCAGAGTTCGTTTCATAACTACTCCCGAATAAATTAGTCGATAGTTGTTAACTGGTATATGTAGCTTTGTTGCATTCTAAACCGTGCGTTTATACCTTTTCTTCTGAGGCTCTCGTTCCTACTGCGCTGGGCGAAATCCTGATTTTGGTATTGTTCGATTCGTCCACCTTGAGGATTATCTCATTGTCTTTGACTTCGACCACGGTACCGAAGATTCCGCCTATGGTTCGGATGCGGTCGTTCTTTTGCAGCGACTGGACCATCTTTTTATGTTCCTGCTGTTTTTTTCGAGGCCCCCGGAACAGAAACATCCAGACGAATATCAAAAGCACACCGATAAATATGAATTGAGTATAGTCCATACCAGTTCGCCTTCCGGCGGGAACCGTGCCGGCATTGGGGTCCGAGGCGACAACGGTTGTGGCCTGCTCTTCGGTCACCGGCTCTGAGGTTATAGTCGTCGGAGCTTCGGACGTTTCGCTCTGGGCCAATATCCACATATTTGCCATATGTCTAATCCTTTCATTTGGCGTTTCGAAAGTTGCGTTTTATACCGCAAATTTAGCCGAAATAACAGAAAATTCTGCAACTGGACTATTGTCTCACACCCGGCATGGATACTCAAGAAGCTGTTTTATTGCTCGGAAGGGTCGATTTTTGCGTTAAAGACGCGGTATTTTTCGAGTTTTTCATCGGCCCAGCCGGCAAATTGATTCAGGCCGATTTGCTCTTTTATCTGCCGCATCAGATTTTCGTAAAAGGTTATATTGTGGATAGATACGAGAATGGGACCGAGCATTTCGCCTATATTGAAAAAGTGCCGTATAGCTGCCCGCGTATAGTTGCGACACGCATAGCAGCCGCAGCCGCTGGCGATAGGTTCAGCATCGGTGATATGCGAGCTGTTTCGCAAACGCAAGGGGCCTTCTTCTGTAAAGGCATAGGCATTTCTTCCGTTTCGCGTCGGCATGACACAATCGAACATATCAATACCGGCTCGCACCGCCGCGATAATATCGGCAGGTGTCCCTACCCCCATAAGGTATCGTGGCAAATTCTGCGGCAGATGCTCCGCCGTGTGCTCGGTGGTTGTAATCATATTTTCGTGACCTTCACCGACACTAAGTCCGCCGATAGCATAACCGTCAAAACCGATTTGCGTAAGCTGCTCGGCGCAGTATGTCCTTAGTTCGAGATTGATACCGCCCTGAACGATGCCAAATAACATCTGGCCGGTTTTTTTGTGAGCCGCTTTACACTGCCCGGCCCATCGGATAGTTCGCTCTACAGCTTTTTTCAAAGGAGCATCATCGCACGGATAAGGTGTGCACTCATCGAGGCACATTATAATATCCGCGCCAAGCCGGTTTTGAATATCGACTGCACTTTTAGCATCGAGAGATATTGCTCTGCCGTCAATGTGGCTTTTGAATTCCACGCCGTCATCGTCAATTTTTGTCAGCGAGCTGAGCGAGAAGATCTGGTATCCGCCGCTGTCTGTAAGGATAGGTTTGTCCCAGGCCATAAGTTTGTGCAGTCCGCCGATTTGTTCTACCGCATCGACGCCCGGCCGAAGTATCAGATGATATGTATTTGCGAGTATAATTTCTGCTCCGGCGCGGGCGAGCTGTGCCGGCGTGATACCTTTTACAGCGCCTGCCGTGCCCACCGGCATAAATACCGGGGTTTGAACCGTCCCGTGAGCGGTTTGTAGACTGCCGCAGCGAGCGGCGCAATTGCTATCCTGATGTAATAAGTGAAAATTGCTCATGCCTAATAAATCTTCTTCATTTTAGAATTCGGATAATAGTATTCTATGATTTGTGCGGCGGCCTTCTTTTTCCTGGCCATCGCCTGCGCCCCGCACTGACAAAGCCCCACGCCGTGACCGAAGCCTTTGCCCCTGGCAAACGACCAATTGTCCTCGACATTTCGTATTTCAAAGGCGGCGCTTTTTATTTTAAGGCCGGTCGGGTCGATTGCCAGCCGAAAGTCCTCACCGCGGAGCCAGTCTGTTTTGCCGTTGGCGCCGGCTAACTCAACCTTGGTTACACGAGAAAGGTTCTTATACTCACTCTTTGCCGAAGCTCTTATAGCTGTTATACCGCCAAGCTCTTTTAAGCTCGGGTATCTTTCTATAAGCCTGGAGCTTATTTCGCTCTTTTTGTAATTAACGGTTGGCCAGTAAAGCATTTTTGGTTTGGCTACCGTTTTACAATAAGGGCATCGCACACCGACAAGCGCATCGAAACTATCACCGAAAACATTTTTACTGTTCTCGGTATGGCCGGCGCAGACCGAGCCGTAGTACGCGGGAAAGATATCTTCATTGCCGTCCGAATCTTTGCAGGTCAGTACCAGAGCTGCGGTTTGATTTACCGCCTGCCAGATACGATTCGATTCAGCGGCGATACCTCGATACACCTGGTTCGCCTGAGTTTTGCGAAGGTCCCAGTGTCGGTTTTGCCCGAAGCGTTCCTTGATATATAGACAATACGTTCTTGCTGCGATGGTCTGAGCTTTCAGGGCCTCGAGCTCCCAGTAGCCGGGCATCTCCGCTCCTATGACGCCTGCCAGGTAAGGCTCGAGGGCCACATGATTTACTGCGTCGAAGTGGTTCGCGTCGGCTCTGATTATTATCTTCAGTTCTCCGCGATAGCCTTGCCCGTTGAGAGTAAACGTACCCTCATCCGGCCGGATGTTTATCTGCCCTGCGGGAACGACCCAGTCGGCCAGTGAAATCCTGCCGTCGCGCAGCTCAATAGTAGTTGCTTCTTTTGGTTTCTCTAACTTTGCTTTAGAGATGTTCGCGCCTGGACATTCTATGCTGAAGGATGAGGAACTTTCAAAAGAGCACCGCCTAATATTCTCTTCCAGCAGCACGCGAATCACCGGTTGGAGTGTAACGTCAATTTCGACGGTAGTTTGAACCGGTTGTTTCTTTCTGCACCCGGCAAATATGAGTAAAAGCATTATGACAGCTATTAGCCGGGCTTTTGCAACATTTGCGGCGCGGGATGTGGCACAGCAGCTTTTCAAACGAGACTTTCTGCCCTTCGACTTTGCTCAGGATGGTGAGCCTGTCGAACCACTTTTATTCGAGGCTCCTCAGGAATAGACCAAGTGAGGTAATAGCTTTTTTGATTTCGTTCAGGCTGGTAACGCCGAAGTTCTTACAGCCGAGAAGCTCAGCCTCGGTCTTTCGAGTCAGGTCCCCTAATGTGCGGAGGTTGAGTTTGACCAGGCACTTGCGGGCGCGAACAGAAAGCTGCAGGTCATCAATAGGCTTTGAGAGCAGGCTGTCCTCCTCCATATCATCAACTTCTGTTTCCTGTTCTACCGGTTGTGCTTCACCCACGACCATGCCAAGCTGCAGGCTCTTGGTGTCGAGTATGGCTTTTATTTCACGCAGGGAAGTCTCGCCAAAGTTCTTGTAGCTCAAAAGCTCCGCTTCAGTAATGTTGAGAAGGTCGCCGAGGGTGTATATGTTCATCTTCTTCAGGCAGTTTCTGCTTCTTACCGAAAGTTCGAAATCGGAGATAGGCGTTTCGAGGATTTGGTTTCTGCGAGTGCGTTTCTTTTCTCTTTCCTCGTCATAATACATTGTCTCTGAGCTTTCGACGTCCTTTTTGAACAGAATAGCTCTTTGGTTGTTGGGATGGAATTTAAGAACTTTATTGACACATCGAAGGGCCTTGTCGTATTCACCCGCATCCTCGTACAGAACAGCAAGGTTCAGCAGGGCGTTTACGTGCACCGGATAGGTCGTTATGACCTGCTTGTAGTAATCGATGGCGGCTTCTTCATCGCCCGACAGGTCGCAGCGATAAGCCAGGTGAAACAGTGCCTCCTGATGATTGGCGTCAAGCTCGACGGCTTTGTTGTAATTCTGAATGGCCTGTTCGTATTGGCCCTGGGCATCCTGCAATCGGCCAAGCTGGCAGTGATAATCGGCGCTGACGTTTTCGAAGTTGGCGCATGCCTTGAGCTGCTCAGCGGCGGCATCGAAGTTCTTGGCGGTCCGATACGTTGCTGTCTTTTCAAGGTTGACCTTGAAAGCATCGGCCTGGTGCTCGGCAGCCTTTTGCAGATTATCAACGGCCTCGTCAAATCTGCGCATAGCCCGCAGGGCAAAAGCCAGGTACATAAACTTCTCTTTACAGTCTTTGCCGGCTTGGAGCTTTTCAAGGGCTTGCTTGTATCGGCCGAGTATACACAGCCCGATACCCGCAGCCACCCCAGAACCGGTCCTGGAAAGGTTCTCTTCGAGCTTGGCCTCAAAATTCATTTTATTCCGTTCTGCTGAGTTGATAAAATCAGCCAGCTTCGCGATTTGTTCCATCGGGGGCAGTTGGTCGGCAAACAAATCAATATCCGATACAGCGGTCTCTTCCATTTGGCTTTTACTCCAGACAATTTTTCAGCGTTTAGAACTTAAGGTCCGGTCTTTCCGAAGGGCGGTATTATAGCCCAATCGCACCGATTTGCAATAGCTTTTTTGACCCCATTAACGCGGTTGTGCCTTGTTTTGACCCAATAAAAAGGCCGGGCTGCCCCGGCCTTTAACAGGGGAATTTCAACTCTTTTTAGATGCCGCCGTCAAACATGTATCGCTTTGCGGCGTTGTCGTTTCTTATCGCCAGATTCCACGCCTTAACTCCTATCATTCGGATTTTCACTAAATAAGCCGAATGCTCCTCCGACCAGAAAGCTTGCCCCGTCACTTCAAGAAGCGATTTTCCTTCCTCTATTGCACCGAGTTTTGTTGCTTCTTCGGACTCGGTCCTTAGCATCTCCACAAAAGAATCCGGCGCGAGCTTTCGCATCTCATTGAAGTCCTGTTTTGCGAGGGCATTGTTGAAAGCCTCCGCCGCAACATCGGCCGACATGTTCGCATAAACATTGTTGTCCGGCAAAACCTCCGGCTCTTTCGTCCAGCTCACCTGCGTGCAATTTTCCATTTTACCGTCACAGTACCCGATGATTACGAATCGCTGGGCGGCGTTTTCATCGGACAATTGCAGATAGACTTCTTTCGGCGGCAGTTTAATTTCGTAAGGC
>CAZNXD010000118.1:0-5718 GCA_964576935.1 uncultured Pirellulales bacterium
GAGCGACAGAGCGGTAAACGACGTAGGATGAGCCTAGTCTCTGGTGATATGCTCTCCAGGCAAAAAACGATGGTATGTATGATAGATAACAATCTGGCTTTTTGTTGAGTTAACAATAGGGTTATCTATTTTCGGCAATAGGTGCGGGGTGACCTGTTGTGGAAAGTGACCAGAGAAAAGCAATATCGCACTATTTCTTGCGCTTCGTGCTTTTGCGCTTCTTGGGTTGGCTTTGAATTCTGCGTTTCTTTTTCTTTTGTTTGCGAATCCTCTCGGTTTTTCTAGATTTAAGGTGTAAATACTCCTGTCGTTCTTTTGCAGTCAATACTTGGGTTGTTTGTACGGCTACCACTCTTTTTTGAGCACTTTCCAGTTGTCTCCTCTGTTCGCCTATCACATACATGGCAAATTGCATTGAATAAAATGGTTTATATTCATCGGGTGTTTTATCAAATTGGACTTCGAGTTCCTGAACTCTTTGTTCCCCCAACACTTCTATATATGATTCACGCTCTTTCTCTAAATCCATTCTGGATTGGCGTATGATTCCGGAAGAGAAACTGGCAATAGCCTGAACATCGACGATATCAAAGCCCCCAGCAAAGAAGTCTTGACTCATGCACTGATAAAGGACGTCAATATCTGCGGGTGCGGATGAGAAAAGAGTTATGAACTGATACATTACCTCAGGTTTCCAGGCTATTCTCGTTTGCTTGGCGGAAAGCCTGTTTAAGAAACTACTTTGCGAAACGAATACCGTATTTTGATTATCGCAAATGATGATGGCTTCTGCCTCTGCATTACATTGATCATCCCCTGTCCAAGTCCCCCTGGTTTTACGAAATTTTGCTATTTCTGATGCGAGTTCATCGCGTTTTACCCAGAGCTCCTGTTTAAAAAACGGCCAACTGGTGAACTCCATTACCTCTATACCAAGCTCTTTCATTTTGCTGCGAAGGGTACTCTCAAGATTCGTTCTATAGTCACTTCCAAGACACTGAACCACATATTGGTTTAGGGTAGGCTTCGCTTGTCTAACACTCCATTTAACGAATCCATCAATAAACAGATTCTGCTTGTAACCTGCGGTAGCGTTGGCAGCCTTTAAGAGAGATGGAGAATCGATAGGAACATCAATGAAATTGCTGATTGCCCAGCGGGCATGTTCCAGCACTTCAGAAAAAAGCCGTTCCGTTGTAAGGTGTTTTAGCCCGACGGTATCCATTCTCTGCAATAGGTCATTAGCCCAACTGTGGTTCAAGCAATCAATGGCTAACAGTGGCAATATGATGGATGAGTCAAGTATCCAAGTAGACTGCCTAGCAATATTCAATCTTTCAGAGGAACACTTGGGATCCAATCCGAGCGCATGATATGAAAAGTAGCCTTGACACAGTGAACTCAAATATTCCTTGATGGTCTCCTTGGGCTTAAGGATAATCTCAATCATTAGGTCGGCAAAGGCTATCTTTTCCTCGACCGTTTCGAGTTTAGCGCTATAAGAATTTACAATGTCTAAGATGTCAGTCGCATCAGAAATGTCGACAGGTTCGTCCGTGAAAATGAATCGTGCAATTTCTATTCCCCTTCTTTCGAAGGCTTTGATTATTCCAATTTTCAGGTTCTCAGTAACCTTGTTTGCCTGCTGTTCGGTCAGATTGGTATATTGCCTTCTTATAAATTCAACACAGAAATTCAAGAATTTGTCTTCTGCGAGTTTTTGTCTCGCAGAGGCCGCAGCAACTGCATTTGTCCCCTTTCTATTCAATACGATTTTGCTGAAGCCATTCATAACATCAATAAATCCAAGGGAGTAAAGGTATTCAAGGGATGCCTGCATTGCGTTCGGGTCTACTCCCGTGATGGCGAACATCTTCTCTTTCGCCTTGTCAACAAGTAATCCGATATCGATATTTGCCCCTTCGCCGAATTCTGAAAGAATGCGTAATAACAAGAATGCAAATGCGCGTTGCACGATTGGATTGTTATCATCAATAAGCCGCAAATTGGTGAATAAATACAAGGACGAAGCGACCATTGCGGTCTCGGTGTCTACTGGCTCAAGGCCAAGAGAAGGGCTACGACGGTTAGTGATAAACACACCATATCTAGAAAGGGTTCTCCTCAGTTCGAAATGTGTTCCATCATCATTTCTGTATGAGATTACGTAGATATTGTGGTCAAAATACTCATCAATTTGGTTCTGGCTGAGACCGGACACAAACATATAGATTGGATGGTCAGGTGCCGCTATGTCTTTTAAGCGCTCAAGTTGGTCATTGAAATCCGGATCAGCAGCGCTGTAACCAATTATAACTACATCCGACATCTTAAGAAAGCTTAGAATATTAGCCCGCCAGTATTTTCTTTCTTCACTAGTGCGGAAGTCGTTGTATTGTTCGTAGGTGAGAACTATGTCATCGGGCACGTCGAAGTCACCATGAATTTTGAAAACGACTTGGCGGACATCAGAATGCAGTACCCTCATATCTTCGAGAGAGTTTCTGCGGATAACAAAGCTCTCTCCTTGCTCTTTCAAATGGCGTTGAAGTTCATTATCAAAATTGGTTGTTAAATAGCTCTGAAATGGCCACCGAGTTACGTGTTGATATATTTGCCCTTGTGGCCATTGACCAGAGGCCTTATCCTCAATAAGCTTGAGTAATTCGCTTAATCCTATAGCCTTTTCAGCTAAGCTGAAGAACTTTGGATATTGTTTCTCACTTATCAAATTTTGTCCTGCTTCATTGTCAATCTTGTCTTGCAGAGCATCGAACACGAGTTGGGCTATCTTATGCCAACTGGGTATGCCAATTTCGCAAGACGGTCCAGAGCCTACGAGAGCAAAACATCTGCCGCTGTTAATCGCCCTTATAAGTCCACGCTCAATTACTGACATCTAAATACCATCACAGTGATTCTAACGTCACTGAACATGTCAAATTAAGCTTAGTGAGTAACATAACATTTGTCAATACTTACCCATTTACTCTGCTAAGTGGAATTTCCACTCCATATAGAAAGAAAAAAGGACAGCCAAGCTTACGCCTTTATCGATTGTTGAGAATTAGCATTTGAAACGATGAGGCAGGTTTGTGACACAATATGACGAAATGTTGAGGCAGGAGATGGTGCTACAAGGACTCTTGACTTGGTTTTGGGATTCGAACTTTAGAAGACAAGCGCAAAGGTTGTTGAGAAGGTTTTAGTTCTACCTTTTGACATGCACGGTCTACTTTACAACGCTCACACGCTTATTTAGGCAAAGAAGATTTAATATCCCAATTTCCGGTAAACTTCATCTTTATAATAATAGTCACTGCTGTCGTGCATCTGATAATTCTCAAGTGCATATTGGATAATTTTGGGTGAAAACGGAACAAATATAGCTCCTATGTCCTTGATGACGGTTGGACAGGTCTGCTCAACCATGCATCGGGAACCGTCAATATTTACTCCGATTATTGTGCACCCCTTTTCTTTTGCTACCTGCGCTTCCCAAGTGACGTATTTGTGCTTATATCTAGTATTTTCCCCTATAAGCATAATGTACTTGCCAGCCAAATTAATCCGATCACGGCACTTGCGCTTAACGTAAGACTCATCCTCCGAATTGATGTCGTCGTGCAATTGACAATCGGCAAAGTTAAAGTCAATATTCTCATTCTCTTTCCAGGCAGCCATAAGCCAGTAATACCTAATATCTGAACTGCTAAAGCCAACAAATGTTCTCGGTAATCCCATCATAACCTCCTAATTATATAGATTGTTCCCTGCCCGAAAGTGTTCATTACCCATAATTGCCATTGGACTATCCTTCATAGTCTTTCGGTGCAGCTTCATGCTGCCTTAACCTTCCGAACTCTAGGCATTCTATCGGCAGAATGGACAGATGCATTTGACAACTATTAACCGACGTAATAATCTTCATATAACATATATTACAGATATTATAGACCTTTGTAGGTGTGAATTGCCAAGATTAAGATCATACGGGGTCTTTATTAGCCACGCATGGGACTATAATGCGGACTATTATAGGCTCGAAAAAATGCTAAAGAACTCGAAGTATTTCAAATGGCGAAACTGTAGCGTTCCAGAACATGACAAGCTTCATACTAAAAGTGATGCGCAGCTCGAAAGGGCTTTGCGTAATCAGATAAGACCAGCTAATGTAATATTAATTATTTCAGGAATGTATGTGAATAACCGTAAATGGATACAAAAAGAAATTGATATAGCTTTAGAAATGAACAAACCTATTATTGCTTTGAAACCTCGTGGTGCTCAACGAACCCCTCAGGAGTTGAAAAACATAGCTCCAATTATTAACTGGAATACCAGACAAATCTTAAATTCGATACGATATCCCTCGTCGGTAAAACCTGAGGAGCAGGTGCCAACTAGCACCACCAGCCCAGGTGAACCATCTGGTTCAGCTACTCAATGGCACAAGGATATCACTAGCAGCCCGGATTTTTCTGACCTTCGTGATTGGATCAATAACCCGGATGAGCGTACTAGAGTAAAGCTTGATAAACGCGGTAAAAATATTGAAAGACGACGGGGTATGCATGGCTAAACAGAAATCAATGTGTATTCCCTATTCTCAGGATGGATTTCAATGGTTGAGTATTTAATATCAAGTACCTTAGGCTCTACACCGTTTTACGAAATTGCTAAAAAACTCTGCTATTCAGCTAATGAGATTAGTTCCCTCCGCAAGTACTTGGTAAAAAAAGACCTTGCAGCATATTTTGTTGAGTCCGGAATTCCTTTCATAAAAGATTTCGAAGCCTTTTCCTTACCGGATCTTTTCTGGAATGCTGTTTGCCATAAATATCCTTTCATTTACACATATCCTCTAGGGGACTGGATCGAAAGGGCGATGAAACGGACCATCGCATTTTTGCTATTTTCTGGGAACCACAGAAATCCTATTAGTGGTAGGGCAGATAAAGACATTAACGCCCAGCAAAAGCTTTACTCTATTTCAAAAACTCTAACCATAGATCATCTGTTAAAGCGCTTCCTCGCATATTTCTTTTTTGAAATTTGCTTAACTAATTTGAGGTCCGGAACAGGGAGTAAGACTGACCTCGGTTATGCTTATCATTTTTCCAAAGGTCGCCTTGTTTCTCTGGGGGAACAGATAAAACTAAGAAAAAATCTGCTTACCCAATGTGAACAATTAGCTGAAAAGTCTCTTCCATATTTACTAAATGCACTGAAGAAAAAGAGTGTTTCATCAATGGTGTCATCTTTATCAAATGACATGAATAGAATTATATTTTCTGAGCAAATACACAGTAAGGTTAAGGAGCACGGTTCTTCCAAACCTTTTGTTAATATAATTGTTGGCTCAAAACAGAGATCCCAGCTAAATTCTGAATATGAACTGGCAACCAGTATTACTCGAATAATACTCAACGATAAGAACAAGAACGTAACTTTTAATTTACATGATATCGAATCCTTTCTAGGTCACGCCACCCACTCTTTAACAAAGGATCTGCTTGAAATAGCTTTCGTAGTCTATATTTCTGATCTTTACGTCGAAAGAGCTTCTGACCTTTCTAGACGCTTGGGTATTCTTATGCCGGTTCGGCATCCAGATATATGGACTCGTGTCTCTTCTCAAATTGAAAAGGCAGTTTCTTTCTTAGCCCGAGATAACGTAAAGATTTACTTTATTAAAAAGAAAGAAGCTTGTGATGA
>CAZNXD010000119.1:0-5699 GCA_964576935.1 uncultured Pirellulales bacterium
AGCCGCTCAGCAGCAGCTACAGAAAGACATCGATGAGCTGGCCGCCTTACGAACTGAAGCCGCTTCGATGGTGGCCTCTTTGAAACAGGAACGTGAGCGACTGCTCAAAACCAGAATCGCGATAGAGCAGTCCGAGAAGAATAACCTCATGCTGATAGCCGCAACATACAACAAAATGAACGCCGCAAGTGCGGGCGAGATTTTTACCAACATGAGCAAAATTAATGAACCCGGTGCAAGTGGACTCCTGGACGTCGTAAAAATCATGTACTACATGAACGAAAGAAACAAGGCCAAGGTATTAGCTGAGTTGGTAAACACCGAACCAAAACTGGCCGCAGTGTTGAGCCAGGAGCTTAAAAGAATCCAGGAGGTGACGCAATAATATGGATATTGCAACAATAATAGGGATTTTGCTTGGATTCTCCGTCGTGATGCTCGCCATCATCGGTGGTTCCGGCAGCGACTGGAGAATCTTCTGCAACATGCCCTCGCTGGCCGTTACCATGGGCGGAATGCTCTGCGCGACCCTTATACATTTTTCTCTGCCTCAGTTTCTGGGCATATTCTCCGTCATAAAAAAGACTGTTGTCACCAAGATTCCACCTCCATCACAGCTAATCCAGAATATGGTCGACTATGCCGCCATCAATAGAAGAGACGGCGCTTTGGCACTGGAGCAGGAAGTCAGCAAGCTCGACAATTTGTTTTTCGTAAAGGCTCTGCAAATGGTGATTGACGGCCAGGAAGCCGAGTCAATCCGTGATATGCTGGGCCTTGAGATTGACAACCTCAGAACACGTCACACAACAGGTAAAAAAATCCTGGAGTTCATGGGGGCCGCCGCACCTGCTTTCGGAATGATTGGAACACTCATCGGCCTGGTACAGATGCTTACTAATCTCAGCTCGCCGGACTCAATTGGAGGCGGAATGGCTACAGCACTTTTGACCACATTTTACGGTGCTTTCGCAGCCAATCTTGTTTTCATACCGTTGGCCGGAAAACTCGGAATATACTCACAGGCCGAGAGTACCTCAATGGAAATGATTGTCGAGGGCGTCTGTGCGATTGCTCAGGGTGAAAATCCAACGGCGGTCAGAGAAAAAATGCACGCATTTGTATCTCAGAGCAGACGCGAAGAAGTAAAAGCCAAAATATAATGGCACAGCGGGAAAAACAACCACCACCGCAAGACGAAGATCCAGGTGCACCTGAATGGATGGTTACCTTCAGTGATTGCATGACCCTCCTGTTGACCTTCTTTGTCCTGCTTTTGACCTTCTCGTCTTTTGACGAGAGAATCTATCGCAAGCTGAACGTCATTTATTGCGATGCCTTTTCTACCATCCATTCCAGAAGAAAATCAAGCAAAGAAGCCTTCATTGACTACAACTTAAGAACTTTTGAAATAGAACAGGGAAGCGAAAAACCTACTCCTGAGGACGGCACAGAAGGAATGCTGATAGAAACAGATGTGCCCGCTTTCAAAAAGCACAGGACATTTGCCATCGCCTCTCAAGGGGTCTTTTGGGGTAAAGGAACAACAATATCAATCAACGGGCATAAAACTCTCGCAGCTTTAGCCGATTTCCTGCGCAAAGTGCCCGGCCAGGTCGTTATTAGTGAAAACAGCCAGCATATAACTGAACAAAGCCAAAGCCTCGGACTCGCACGCTCCTGGCAGGTTGTGCAGTTTCTGGCCACTCAGAAAGGCCTCGGCAAAGAAAGATTCAATATCTCAGCTGGCACGACCATCGGCAATAAAGCTTTTGACATTCTCAATCTCGATGACGACAAATCACACAACAGTCGTTTTCTCGAAATCGTATTGCTTGACAGGAGTATTTGTAATTGAGAAGGAAAAAACAACAACCCGATGGCGGACCGAAAGTGCCGGGCTATATTGTTACCTTTTCTGATATGGTTACGCTGCTGCTCACCTTTTTTGTTATGTTATTAAGTCTATCTACTACGCAGGACCCGGAACTATTCAACACCGGAAGGGATTCATTCGTACAATCCATACGAGGCTACGGGCTTGGAATGATGTTCGGCAAACGGCAAGCCATCGACTACGGCAACATCCAAAATAAACATACCATCGAAAATCCCGAGGAAACCGACCAGATAAGGACCATGGATGCCGCTGAGGAAAGAATTCGCAGAACTTTTGAACAGGTCGACCAGCTCGTCAAGACCATGCCGTCAGAAGTAGTCGGCGAAAGAGTAGACTTGCCCGCAGTTGACATCAGCTTCGCCCCGGCAAGCGCTCAGCTCAACCAACAGAGCGAAAAATCACTGAAAAATCTATGTTCATCCCTGCAGCGTCATCCTGATATAGATTCAATCAAGCTCTTTGTCCTGGGCATGAGCGACCAGGGCCGAACCGACAAAGACAGATGGACACTCTCAGCCAAAAGGGCCGAGACCGTTGCCGCTTTTCTTGCACAATCCCTGCCGCCGGAAAAGAACATCCCTGTTTTTTCGTGGGGAGCGGGCCTGGGTGACGGCTGGGCCGGCCCGGAAAGCCCAATTTCAGAAAACCGACAAATTATAATTTCCGCGCTCCGCTAATCAGCCGGTAACCACCGCTGTATAAAATCTCGACAGTGCAAGGCCCTGTGAGCACAATCAACCTATAAAATCGGCCTTTTTAGCCTGATAACAGCACTTTTGACTTCAGGCACGGCTTTTGCACTTCTAATAAACAGTTAGGTTCCTGGTGCACTAAAATCGTGACTGAAAACTCGAAAAACGTCGTTACCCTGATAGCGGCAGCAGTTTTATTCGCTGCGCCGTTTGCCTTTGCGCAGCCGACGGAGGATTTGAATCAAACCCAACAGCCCAACTTGTCTGAGCTGTTGACTAAGCATAAATCGACCGGCATCAAAGACCCTAATTTTGCCTTTGACCAAAACGGTCAGTTAAACACACGCCAGATGTTCGTGAAAATGATGCTCGCGGTTTTCATCGTTCTTCTGCTCGGCGTAGCCGCTGTTTACGTTTCCAAAAAGCTTGGCAGCCGGATAGTCAATGCCCCGGGCAAAGAAATCCGCATGCTTGAGACTCTCTACCTCGGCTCGCGCAAAAGCATACATCTTATTAAAATCGGCAACAGGCGAATCGTAATCGGCTGCACAACCGACCGTATAACCAAGCTGGCTGAAATGCCGGACGAAACCGAACAATCAGATAAAAATTCAAGCTAAGACAACGATGTCAACAAAACCCCTTACGATATTATTTTTTATTCTCCTGCTTACACCGGCAGCAAGATTATACGCGCAGGAGGATAACGCTGCTGCTTTGCAGAATGCAAACACCCTGCCGACAATCAACGACCTCGTCACATTAATAGATAAGACCGCTACCACTGAGACCGAAGGCAAAGACTGGTCCACGCCGGTTAAACTGGTCATCATATTCGCAGGTTTAGCTGTCCTGCCTTCGCTGTTGGTAATGATGACCTCATTTACACGGATTGTTATCGTCCTGGCTTTTGTTCGCAGAGCGCTGACAACACAGACCATCCCGCCGAACATCGCTATCATCGGCCTGGCACTGTTTCTCACGCTGTTCACCATGGCGCCGACTTTTTCTAATATTAACACCGAGGCCATAAATCCCTACATCAACAACGAGATTGATTTCCAGACCGCATCGAGCAAAGCTATCGAGCATCTCAAATTTTTCATGCTAAAGCAAACTCGCCAGGCAGACCTTGCACTGTTTGTTGACATGTCCAATTCACCGCCGGTTCAGGCCCCTATGGAGCTATCAATGCATGTGGTAGTACCGGCCTTTATAATCAGCGAGTTCAGAACCGCCTTCGAGATAGGCTGTCTGCTGTTTATTCCATTTTTACTTTTGGACATGGTTATCGCCGGAGTATTACTCAGCGCAGGCATGATGATGCTGCCGCCGATTATGATTTCTCTGCCACTGAAGCTAATCCTGTTCATACTTGTGGACGGCTGGTCGCTTCTTGCCAAAAGCCTTAGTCTGAGTTTCAACTGACGCTGCGGAGACTAAATTTAATGGACAGTAATTTTGCATTATATCTGGGCCGACACACACTCGAGACCGCACTGATAGTTGCTACTCCGGTATTACTTACCTGCATGATAGTCGGCCTGGTCGTCACACTTTTCCAAGCGCTCACTTCCGTCCGCGATATGAGTCTGACCATAGTACCCAAGCTTCTGGCCGTAGGTGCGATGCTCCTTTTATTCGGAGGCTGGATGCTACAGATTCTGCTTGGTTTCACAAACGAGGTATTCGGTTACATAGGGACTATCGGGCACTAAGCGGTGGAAGCCTTAAACGATAAGTTGCTTGCGTTTATGATGGTGCTTACCAGGATATCGGCTTTCGTTCTGGTCGTACCTGTGTTGGGCTATCAAGCTATCCCGGTCAGAATAAAAATCGCAACCGTCCTGCTGCTTTCGATATTTTTTGCTGTAATACTCCCTGTCCAGGTCTCGGCACAAATTTCCATAGTCAAAATTGTATTACTGCTTTGTGCCGAAGCAACCTACGGCCTTGCTTTAGGCTTGATTGCCGCATTAGTCTTTGCCGGCGTAAAACTCAGCGGCCGAATCGCTGAAAGACAGATGGGCATGGCCCTTGCTCAGGTAGTTGACCCGCTTACCGGCGAAAGAGCTCAGCCGTTGAGTATGCTTCTTGAGATGCTTTTTATAATAATGTTCCTAAGTGCCAATGGTCACCACCTTCTTTTGTTAATAATTTCACGAAGCTATCAGGCCGCTCCGGCGGGAACAATCCCTTCAATACAGACCCTGACAGCCGGGACAATCGCAGCAGGCTCGACCATGTTCACAGCAGGGTTGCGACTGGCTGCGCCGATGCTGGCCGCCTTTTTGCTGTTGATGGTAGCTCTCGGAGTATTGGCTCGTGTCACTCCCGAAATGAATATCCTTTTTATAAGTCTGCCGATGCGAATCGGCCTTGGACTTTTTATGGCTATAACACTTGTCCCCTTTATTAACGGCTTTGTAGCCGAATTCGCCGAGTGGATGAACAAGTTGTTACCTTTGTAGATAATCGAAAGATATGCCCGAACAACCAGCAGCAGAAAAAACAGAACAACCAACACAGAGAAGGCTAAGAAAGGCCCGGCAGGAAGGGCAGGTCCCGCAAAGCCAGGAGCTAAGCTCGGTCGCCGCACTTATTGTCATGGTAGCAGCCGTCACCTTGCTGGCGCCAAATCTCATGAAATGGGTCACGGCTGAACTAAGATTAGGCTTTTCCTGCCAAAATGCTGTCTTTGCAGATAGCGGCTCTTTCATAAAGTTCATCAACGCCAGATTCATCAACGCAGTCTGGGTGATTTGTCCTATCCTCGCGGCCCTTGTGGTCGCCACTGTCTTCGCCAACTTGGCCATTTCAGGATTGAACTTCACATCCAAATCCATTAAGTTCAACTTAGGTGCCGTCAATCCCGTCTCAGGTCTGCAAAAGCTTGTAAATCTCAAATCATGTGTTCGGCTTCTGACCTCAATATTAAAGCTGCTTTTTGTGAGTATCATAATATGGTTCTATCTTCACGATAAGCTCGAGGCCCTTGCAGCCCTTCGCTGGGCATGGTCGGCGCAACTTATGGCTGCTATGGGCAAACTCATACTGGGCATGATGATTCGGATTTGTCTGGCTCTTGTTGTTGTTGCTCTTGCCGA
>CAZNXD010000120.1:0-5696 GCA_964576935.1 uncultured Pirellulales bacterium
TTGTCCAATGTGATAATTGTCAGGTTGCCTTTTGCCGTGCCTAACCATCCTTTAATTGCGGGCAGATTGGAACAGATTAGACTCACCGGCGGCAATCCCTTTTATGAATATCAGCTTCCTTCGGCGATAATAAAATTTAAACAAGGCTTCGGCAGGCTGATTCGCACCAGGACAGATACAGGCATAATCGTGGTGCTGGACAGCAGGATAATCAATAAAAAGTACGGTCAGAGATTTCTCGCTGCGGTTCCCCAATGCAGGGTACAGATTGTAGGTCGGTAATGGCTTAAGCTGTGACGCTTGTTATATAGTTACAGCTTTGAGTCGTTGACGCGTATCGAGTTCGGTCTCAGTCTGTTCGCCGGGCCTAAAAGGCAGGGGCTCTGCAAATTGAATTGCAACCCTTTTTATATAATCGCTCACGTGGTCTACACGGCAGATATGTCCGCCTCTCGTGAAGCTTGCCATGCCAAATGAATCGTCTGACTCAAACTTCGGAATGCTGAATCGCGCCGTTACATGTTGCCCGGGATAGGGGCAGTTATTGTCGGCGTAGCAGGTAAATGCTGCACCTTGGCTTGAAACATCGACCATCTGACCCTGCGAGAGGATCTCGTCAAAGTCCTCTGCGAACCAGACCGGCCAATGATAACGAAGTCTTCGTTCCCTTCTTCTTTCAGCGTTTTCTTGCATTTTTGGACTCCTCACAATCTAAATGATATGCACTTGAAATCGACAGATAAAGGAGTCCACTTAACCGGCCGCGTGAGAAAAATTCCGCGGTTAAGATACTAAGATTGCCGATTTGAGGATTTCTGGTATGTCAGAGCATATTGTCTCACGCTGCATCTATGTTGCTTATTGGACCACGCTGCCGTATGTTCCTATAACTTAGTTTACAAGCTTCATCACGAGCTGCCGGAACTGTTGTCCCCTCTGCTGATAATTATCGAACATATCATAGCTGGCACATGCAGGACTTAATACAACAACATCTCCGCTGTGCGCACTTTTTGCGGCTGAATCAACAGCTTGATTCAATGAATTGGCAAGCTCTATTTCAAGGTCGTTTTTATCGCCCGGTTCAACAGCCCGGCTAACGCAGTCTTTAATCTTATTCGCCGTCTGACCAATCAAAATTATCTTTTTGACTTTGTGCGCCATCTTTATACCAAGCTCATCAAACGGCAGGTTTTTATCATAGCCCCCTGCGATAAGAATAATAGGTCCTTCAAAAGCCCCCATGGCCGCTATCGTACTTTCTGGTGTCGTAGCCTTGGAGTCGTTGTACCATTTTACCCCGCCGATATCAGCAATCAGTTCGAGCCCGTGCGGCAGAGCTTTGAAACTTCCCAGGCATCGCTCGATACTCTCATCATCAACGTCGAAATATCTCGCAACCGCCAGTGCTGCGGCGAGATTAGACAGATTAGCTCTTCCGGGCAGGGCAAACTTGCTTCGCAGATTATCGCCTACGTCTTCCGGGGAGAACTTTTTACATATTCTGCCGGTATCTTTTTTGTATCTTCCGTACCACTGCATCAAGAGATTGTCTTCGGCGTTAAAGATGGAAACCGCCGGTGTGCTTCCGTCCAGCTTTTGAAATTTGAAGATGCTTTCTTTGGCCTTGCAGTAATTATCGAAGGTGCCATACCTGTCGAGATGGTTCGGCAAAAGGTTCGTAATCAAAGCTACCTTCGGCGCTTTATTATGCTGCGCTAATTGCTCAAGCTGAAAGCTCGACAACTCCAGAACTACCAAATCATCAGGTTTAATTTTGCCTATTTGCATTAGCAAAGGTTCGTTGCCTATGTTTCCGCCAAGCCAGACATTGCCGTATTTGCATTGCCCTGTTTCAGTTTGTGCCTTTAGAAGATGTGCTGTAAGGGCTGCGGTCGTGCTTTTTCCGTTGGAGCCTGTTATGCCGATTATCTCAGCAGGACATAAATCAAAGAATATGCTGATTTGCGAGGTGACTATAGCACCGTTCTTTCGGGCGATTTGTACATACTTATTTTCATCCGGCACAGCAGGATTGACTATCACAATATCAGCCTGCTGAAAATCCTGTTCGCTATGGCCCGTCAAATGATACTCGATGCCCGGATATTGTTTGAGCTGTGTTATCGAGTCACTTAGCTGCTCTGCGTCGGCCAAATCAGTAACGACTACTTTAGCTCCCCGGCTGGCTGCGAAAGCGGCCGAGTCAACACCTCCGCCGAATCGCCCCAGCCCCATAACGAGCACTTTCTTATGTTTGAAGAAAGCGCTATCCATTTTCGTGCTCTTTGCTGACTTTAAGGGTGGGTTCTTCCTCTGCCGGCACCATGTAAAGGGTTATCCGGCCTTGCGCTATATCGACCACATCAATCCTTACCCTCTTGTCTTCTATTTCTAAGACCGGGTCAAAAGGTTTGCCTTCCAGAATAGCCGCAAATATTTTGTCCGACCCTCTGTCGGGCTTAAGTTCTCTATTTGCCATCTCATTTTCGTACAAACTCTGCGCCACGGCCTTTGCCAGAACGGTGACATTCAGGGCCCCTACCTTAATGTTTCTTACGACCAGATTAAGCTGGCCGTCTTCATTAGTAAAGGCCGTACCACTAACCGTTATCAGAAGCTCTAATTGGGCCGAGCTTATCATGCCGCGAAGTACTATTGTTCCCGGTTCGAAGACAATTTCGGGAACGGAGATGCTCACACCGCTGAATTCTTGAGGCCATTTGAACCGCGCCACAATATCATTAATTCCCTCCTGGCTTACGACCAGCTCAAACGGCTCTTCACGCTGCGCGCCGTTGTACAAATCACGGCTCAAGACATGCGTCAGGTATTTGCTGACCTGGTTATCTTTTATCGGTTCGGGCTGGACAAAGTCGGCGGGCTTGTGCAATAACAGTACAAAAATGCCCGCTCCAATCACCACGATACCGCAAAGCACCAAAAGTGTGGTTCGGAGCCTGTGGGACCGACGTTTTCTCGGCCGTCTATGGAACTGCCGGTTCGTTATTGTTCTAAATTTCACCTGTTTGCATTCAATATCTAAGTTCTGCCTTGCCCAAAACGTTCCGTGTGATTATAGTGGTTGATTCTTTGGTTGAAAAGATTCTATCAGAAACATAAGGAGCAGCAATGGCGAATAATTTTGCCGACCGTATCACCAAAGCGGTAAAGAGCAAAAAGACATCTTTGGTCGTAGGCCTCGACCCGGTTTACAACAGGTTGCCTGAGGCCATCAGAACTCATCGTGATATGAACGATGAATTCGACGCCGCTGCCGCGGTTGATGCCATCTTCGATTTCTGCCGCCAGGTTTGCCATATCGTTGCTCCATTGGTTCCTGCGGTAAAAATAAATATAGCTTTCTTTGAGAAGTACTTAGCCGAAGGCGTCGAGACCTATTATTCGCTGATAACCGAAGCCGAGGATTTGGGCCTCGAGATTATCGGCGACGTCAAGCGAGGCGACATCGGCCATACCGCCGAGATGTACGCCGCTGCACACCTTCAAAACCCGGAGCTTGTCGGGCTCGAAGGCACTATCACACCCGATGCGGTCACAATAAACGGCTTTGCCGGCGTTGAGGGCATCAAGCCCTTTGCCGACATGGCCAACCAGCAGGGCAAAGGCGTTTTTGTCTGGGTCCGCTCAAGTAATCCCGGTGCAGCTGAAATCCAGGACATCACCGGCTCGGACGGCAAAAAGGTGTACGAAACAATTGCTGACATCGTCAATACCGTCGCCTGCGAACCGCAGCGAATAGGTACCAGCGGCTATAGCAATGTGGGGATGGTCATAGGGGGCCTGTCAAAAGGACTCGCCGCCGATACCAGGAAACGATATGACAAGATATGGTTCCTGGTGCCCGGCTTCGGCTCGCAGGGTGCCTCGGCCGATGACTGTGTAAGACTCTGCAAACCCGACGGTACGGGCGCTTTGATTAACGCCTCACGCTCAATCATATACGCCTACGAAAAACCGCAATATAAAGAGCAGTTCGGCGACGACTGGAAAAAATGTATCGAACAGGCCGCGGCCGACGCAAAGGTCGAACTGGCTAAAGCCATGCAAGGCCTGCTCTGATATCAGAGCAACATTGCTCTTTATCAGCCTGAAAACAGCTATTCTCGCTGGTTTTCATAAGCCTTTCTTTCCGGCTAAAACCATGATTCTGTCCTGGTTTTGGCTAAAAAAATGGGGTTATTTACCAAAAAAATCATTGCCGGGCACTCGATTGACGATTACTATTGGTGGGTCGTTGCTAAAGGGCAGCGATTACCAAAGCTTAGAATTTGCTTGTAAAGGTGTGCGAGAATGGATTTTGCAGGGTCGATGAGCCGTGAAGGATGAGCGCAACATTATGGTTGCGCGGCTGGGCCTTTGTGACAGCGCTGGCTTGGGTATGGACGTTTCTGCTTCATTGGCAGCCGACGAACGTAGTTCTTATTGTCGGAGGTGGCTGATGTAAGTATAGGGCAAAAACTTCGTTGGTCTTAGCTGTTTTTGAAGTGGAAACCTTGTTGTGGGTTTCCATTTTTTTTGTACTTGGCATAGGAAGACAAAAAAGTGAACCAGGAACTGATAAGGATTGTTGAGAACATAGCCCGGGACCGAAATATCGAGAAGGAATCGATATTTGCTGATTTGGAAGAGGCTATGGTATCAGCCGCCAGAAAGCACTTCGGCCAGCTCGAAAGTGATATCGCCGTCAATATTGACAGGAGCACCGGACAGGTGACCGCTTTTAAGGACGGGCAGCAGATTGATATAAAGCAGCTCGGAAGAATCCCCGCTCAGACGGCCAAGCAGGTGATGATTCAAAAAATTCGCGCCGATGAGAGAGAGAGTATCTACGCCGAGTTCAGCCAGCGCAAAAACACAATTGCCAGCGGCATTGTTGTACGCTACGAGGGGGGCACATTAATAGTCAATTTGAACCAGCGTGTCGAGGCTTTCTTGCCAAAGTCTGAACAAATCATGGGCCAAACTCATCGGCCCAGTGAAAGAATCAGATGCCTGATTCTCGATGTGAAGGAAATATCGAGCCAGGTCAAAATCATACTTTCACGAACACACCCAGACTTCATCAGAAGATTGTTTGAGCTGGAAGTGCCCGAAATCGCTGAAAACATCATTGAGATACGGGCACTGGCTCGAGAAGCCGGATACAGAACAAAAGTCGCAGTGGCTTCTCTGGATGATAAGGTAGACCCGGTCGGCGCCTGTGTCGGCGTTCGAGGAAGCAGAATAAAGAACATTGTCGATGAGTTAGGCGGCGAAAAAATTGATATCGTTCGCTGGAATGAATCGTCACAGGTATTGATAACCAACGCCCTGATGCCCGCCCGCGTAAGTGAAATCGCCCTGTGTTTTGAGCTCGGCAGAGCTACGGTAGTTGCCGACGAGGACCAGTTGAGCCTCGCCATCGGTAAACACGGACAAAACGTCAGGCTTGCTGCAAGACTAACTGGATGGGACATCGACATACTAACACCCGATGAATACAACGACGGTATCGAACGACTGACAAAATGTGTAAAGGATGCACAGATTCAGGATGATACACTGGTCGATAAGCTCATCGCACTGGGTATTATTTCTGTGCTTGATTTGGATGATGTCGGAGCTGAACCGCTGGTAAGCGAGTTGAACTTAGAGTCGGACACCGCTGATAAGCTGGTTAACGCCGCTGTTGA
>CAZNXD010000121.1:0-5694 GCA_964576935.1 uncultured Pirellulales bacterium
ATAGTTGGTCATATCATTTAGAATTACCAGCACGTGCATATCGCGTTCGAAGGCCAGATATTCTGCCGCAGTTAACGCAAATCTTGGTGTGGCGATTCGCTCAATAGCCGGGTCACTGGCCAGGTTGATGAACATGACCGCCCGCTCAATCGCTCCGGTCTCCGTCAGGTCGTTGATGAAGAATTGAGCCGCTTCAAAGGTAATTCCCATCGCAGCAAAGACAACGGCGAATTCCTCGCCTTTACCAAGTACTGTCGCCTGCCGTGCTAATTGAGCTGTTATTTCATCGTGCGGCAGTCCCGCTCCGGAAAACACGGGCAGCTTCTGGCCTCGAACCAATGGATTCAATCCGTCGATTGTCGATATGCCGGTCTGGATGAACTCGTTTGGATAATTCCTTGCTGTTGGGTTAATCGGTGCTCCGTTGATATCTATAGACTTTTCCGGGATGATAGCCGGCCCGTCATCCTTTGGTTCGCCGAGGCCGCTGAAGACTCTGCCCAGAATATCCGGCGCAACGTCAAATTCGAGTGGTCTGCCCAGAAAACGAACGGTGCTTTTGTCAACATCGATTCCTCGTGTGCCCTCGAAAATCTGGACGAGCACCTTGTCGTTTTCGACCTGCAGGATTTGGCCGTGACGAATCGAGCCGTCTCCAAGCTCCACATCAACAATATGGCCGTACTTTGCTTCGTCGACCATCTCGACCAGCATCAAAGGCCCGTAAATGCTTGTTACTGTCTGGTATTCTTTTAGCATGGCTTGCTCCGCTTTATGCCTTGACGGGTTGTAATTGTTTTATCTGCGTTTCGATTGTATCTCTTATCTTACGGATTTTATCAATCTCAGCCTGTGGTATATAACTGGCTCTGGCTATTTCTTCTCGAACAGCGAGTTTGAATATGTCAGCCGTATCGGTTCCCGCATCGATAGCTTCGAGCGATTGTTTATGGAAGTGCAGGACCATCTTCAGCATTTCGTATTGTTTTTCCATTGAGGTAAATGTATCAACTTCATGGAAGGCGTTCTGATGCAGAAAGTCTTCTCTAATCGAACGAGATGTCTCCAAAGCAAGGCGGTCTTTTGGCGAAAGTGCTTCAGCGCCGACGAGCCGGACGATTTCGAGCAGGTTCGCTTCCTGCTCAAGCAGGCTCATCGCATCTTTGATCATCTGGTCCATCTCAAGACCCTGATCTTTGTCCTCAAAGCAGCCCTTGAGATATTCCTTGTAGAACGAATAGCTGGTCAGCCAGTCGATAGCAGGGAAATGTCTCTGATAAGCAAGTCGGCCTACAAGCGACCAGAAGACTTTAACTACATGCAGCGTTGCCTGGACAACCGAGTCCGACAAGTCACCGCCGGGCGGACTGACCGCGCCGATAATCGAAAGGGCGCCTTCTCGCTGCGGCTTACCTAAGCACTGCACTCGGCCGGCCCTTTCGTAGAACGATGCGATTCGAGCCGCTAGGTATGCCGGGTAACCTTCTTCTGCGGGCATTTCTTCCAGCCGGGTTGAAATCTCACGCATCGCCTCGGCCCAGCGGCTGGTGCTGTCGGCCATAAGTGCCACGGTATAACCCATGTCACGGAAATACTCGGCGATTGTGATACCTGTATAAACCGATGCTTCGCGTGCAGCCACCGGCATATTCGAGGTATTTGCAATCAGCACCGAACGTTTCATCAGAGGCTCGCCGCTTCGCGGGTCTTTTAGTTCAGGAAATTCGGTCAGCACGTCGGTCATTTCATTGCCGCGCTCGCCGCAGCCGACATAGACCACGATATCCGCGTCAACCCACTTGGCCAACTGATGCTGCACTACGGTCTTGCCCGTACCGAACGGACCCGGCACACAGGCTGTTCCGCCTTTTGCGATTGGGAAAAATGTATCGATGACCCTTTGGCCGGTGACGAGAATCGCATTGGGGGCTAATCGTTTGATGACTTCACGGGCGTTTCGAACAGGCCATTTCTGCATCAGTTGCAGTTTGGTTTCTTTGCCGTCACTGCCCTTGACCACGCCAATCTTATCGTCAACCGTATAGTCACCTTCCTTTAGGCCCTCAACTTTACCGCTGGCACCGTTGGGAACCATAATCTTGTGGTTGACTGAGGTTGATTCCTGGACCTCGCCGATGATGCTGCCCGCTTCAACTTCTGAGCCGTTATCGACAGTCGGTACAAAATGCCATTTTTTGTCTCTGCTAAGACCCGGCATATCCTTGCCGCGGCTCATGAAAGCTCCTTCGGCGTTGTACAAGGCATTTAACGGCCGCTGAATGCCGTCGTAGATACTCTCGATAAGCCCCGGCCCCAGTTCAACGCTCAAAGGCGCCAGTGTATCTACGACTGGCTCACCGGGCCCGATGCCGACCGTATCTTCATAAACCTGAATCGACGCCAGGTCGCCGTGCAGCTCGACGATTTCGCCAATAAGGTTCATCTTGCTGACTCGTACCACGTCGTACATTCGCGAGCCCGTCATGCCTTCAGCTACAACAACCGGCCCGGCGACTTTTACGACTTTACCTTCTCTTTTTTCTGCCATCACAAAAACCTCTTATTCGAGTGTCAGTTATTCTCAAGGATATTAACGCCGGTAGCCATCTTCAGAGCTTCGCCGAGCGATTCTGTAGCGAACCCGGTTGATTCAGTGGTGAACGGCACCACAACTACAGCCGGCAGCGTCTTGTTTTGTATAGGCTCGAAAATCTGCTCGACAGTCGGTGCGATATTCTCAGCTACTACAATCAATGTATATTTACTCTCGAGGATTTTAACTGCGATGTCGCGGGCTTCATCGGCTGAATCGCTTACCGCGAACGTATCGAGTCCCAGCGCCGAAAACGGCATAACAAAATCGCTGCTGCCTAATACCGCTATTTTATTTTCCATCATTCTCCAAGACGGTCGAGAATTAGCTTTGTATCAAGATTATTTTTCTTAGCTGTCAGTATCAGCCTCAGTGTTCGTATTTCATTTTCTTTAAGTAAAAGATACGCGATAACCGGCTGAGGCCCGGCCGTAATCTGATTTGTCGTACGCAAATAGCCGTTCAAATATTCCTGACAATTGTGTTCAAGTCTCAAAAATGACTTTCGACTGGCCAAGTAGGCTGCGCCTGACTCCACTACGTCGTAGTAGGGCGTTGCGAAAAATAACGCCGCTATCGCTTCATAGCCTACATCAAGCCCGTGTTTTAACCGCTCCTGTTCAATATAGCCGCCCGGAATGAAAACATTACGCTCTTCGGATTCGGCGAATTTGAGTCGAAGCATCGTTCGGATATTAATCAAATCAATCTGTATTCGAAACAGCCCTTCGAGGAACATATTGTTGAGTTCGAGAGCTTTTTCGATTTTGTATTTCGCCTGACATCTATCCAGCGCAAAGTCAATCTGGCGTACGTCTTTGTCCTGGTAATAGGCTAATACCGCGCATTCGATTGCCTCCTGCATGTACATCGGCAGGGGGCTGTAATTTTCCTGTTCGAAGACTTCTTCGAATTGCTCAGCTGGTATACTTCCTTCGTCGCTGTAGTCTACACCGATGGGCTTGTCCGTAAGCTCTCTTCGAAGGGCCAGCCGAAGATTGGCGAAATCATCTTTTTCTTTAAGCAGTTCAATCAGCGGCTCATCCTGCATCAGGTTCACGAAGAGCTGCCTGATTTCTGAGCGTTTGGCTTTAAGCATGTTCTCAACCTGCTCGAAGTCTTTCGCGCCGGCCCCGAGTGCGTACTCGGTCGAACCGAGCGATTCGATTGCCTGCTCAAAACCTGGGGCATTGGTCATATCAAGCAGTGTTGCCCGGTTGAGCATCTGCGTCTCGAGCGCTCGCACCTGCGCTGTGGCAAACGCGTACCGCCAATCGTCTGCACCAACCGGCGGATAAGTATGAAAGTCAATTACGGGTTGTTCGATTGTCGTGACCATTTATTTGCTGTCTGAAAATAATTCCCTTGCTAAGTCAGCTTCTAATTCTTCTCTCGCTGTCTGAAGCAGCACACCAAGCGAGACATTATTTTTGATTTTTCCTCGTCTGAGAATGAATCCGGCCTCGATCGGCTGTTTTTCTTCTGACAGTCTTAAGTTGCCTTTAAATCCGGGGCCAAGCTCACGGTTCACATCTTTTATAAACTCATCGTCGATGCGTTTTTCATTTATGTCGAGGATTACTTCCTCATCGCCGGTTTCCTCCGCTTTGAGCATCAGCTTTTTCATCAGTTGCCGATACTGGTCATCCGGCATTTTAAGCACTTGTTCTTTTGCCTTACTGAAAACCTCATCAAGCAACTTCGCTTTTTCAGCCAGATGTTGCTTGGCGATATCCATCCTTGCCGCAGCCAGCATCTGAGCCTTCTTGTCTTCAGCCGCGTTTTGTGCCAGCTTAGCCGTTTCTTTTTTGAACTGTTCAAGCTGTGATTCAAGGTCTTTTTGCTCGGCTGCTTGTTTTTGGTCGGCTTCGGCCTGTATTTTCTCGGCCTGGGCGTTGGCATCTGCGAGTATTTTGTCAATTACTCCACTGGCTTCCATAAGTACATCCAATCAGCTTAGTTTAGTTGACTGTTACATTGCGGCGGTGGTTACTTGAGGCCAATTGATACCCATCAGTATGATGAACATCGTTACCACAAGACCGAGCATGGCATAAAGCTCTACAAAGACTGCGTAAATAACGCCCGCCTTAAATGCCATCTCCGGCCTTTTTGCGGCCATCAAAATACCGCCTGAACAGACTTTGCCCTGGTGAATAGCGCTGACTAGACCCGCAAAGGCGACCGGCAGTGAAGCCGCGAGTATCTGCCATCCCAGGACCGGGCTCACCGGTATGATACCACCTGCGCCGAAGAAGTTCATCTTCAGCATAATCAAAAAGGCGCCCAAAAAACCGTAAAGACCCTGTGTCCCCGGCAGCACGACCATGATGAACATTTGTCCGTACCGTTCGGGTTTTTCACTCAATACTCCTGTAGCACTTCGGCCGGCAATGCCGATTCCTATCGCAGAGCCGATACCAGCCATTAAGGCAGCCAGACCTGCACCCACAAATGCCAGAACCACTCCGTATTCCATCTCAGACCTCTCTTTCTTACCTGTTTTCTATACCTTTGAAAAACCGGATTCAGCATAAATATATTTATATTGCTTTGAGAACGGCTCAAACAGCTTGCCGCCTCCTACGAAGAACTTCGGGAAGAACTCTGCAAACTGCAACCTCAACGTGTGAACAAAAGCGCTCAAAGCACTAAATGCCATATTGAACAGATGTCCCCCGACCAGTATTACTATCGCAAGAACAATTCCTATACCATAAGGAAGGTCCATCGCAATCTTTGCTATGACGTTTATCGCCATAGCCATTCCCGCCGTCACCATACCTAAAGCCATCAATCTCAAATAGCTGAGCACGTCGCCGAGATAAAATACAGCACTGAAAAGATTGTATAGTCCCATGCCGAGCCGCGCTGCTACGCCTCCTTCACGCTGACTTCCGAACAGTATCATCGCTGCCGGAGCAAGAGCGGCGTAAAGCAGTAACTTACCCGTTGCGCCGCCGATAAATACACCTGCGACAATTGAATTGAGCATTACCAGCCACGTGAGCTTGTCAAAAATTGCAGCGGCATAATCCTTTCTGGTTAAGATGTGGAAAAATGATATCACAAGGCCGACTATTATCTGAAAATACCCCAAG
>CAZNXD010000122.1:0-5674 GCA_964576935.1 uncultured Pirellulales bacterium
AGATTCAGTGAGCAGCCGGACGAGACGAATCTGAGTAAAGAATCAGCAGCAATACAAGAAAAGCCGGAGCCGGCTCAGAAGAAATACAGCAAAGACCCTGTCTTGTTGGTTTGTGCGGCTGTCGCTTTGTTGTCGCTGGCTGTGTGTTTGATTTTGCCTCTCCGGGTGTACTTTTCCGACCGCTCAGCTTACCTTCAAAATCATAATACGTTCAAGAGTATGTTGATTTGGCCGACGGTTATTTATTTTATTACCGCCACAATCTGGAATATTAAAAGAAGTAAGTCAAAATAAGGAAAAAGGAACAGGCAACGATGGATAAAGCTCTGGCTGATTTAATAAAAATATCGAACGCTACCGGAAGAGACCCAAGTCTTGTTCAGGGCAGCGGCGGAAATACCTCGGTAAAGACGAGCGACGGAAGATATATGTACATCAAGGCCAGCGGCACGGAGCTGAAGGACATGAGTGCAAAAAGAGGCTGGCGGCGTATGGATATCTCGAAGGTGCTTTCGGTAATCGAGGACGGCTCATTGGCCAGGCTCGATGCTTTAGCGAGAGAAACCAGGGTAGTGAAACGGCTAATGCTTGCCTGTAGTGATAAAGTGAAAAGCGGGGCGAGGCCTTCTATTGAATCGCATCTGCACTCGATGCTGGACAGATATGTGATACACCTGCACCCGGTTTCGGTTGGTTGTTATGTCTGCGCAAAGAAAGGTAAGGCTCATTTGGAAAAACTATTTGCCAAGGAAAAATATCCGCCGTTGTGGGTTCCTTACAGCGACCCCGGCTATAAGTTGGGCAGGAAAATTGCCGGCCTGGTTAGCAAATACAAAAAAATATATGGCCTGATGCCGACAATTCTATTTCTTGAAAAGCATGGACTAATAATTACGACTGCTACTTTAGCGGCGGGTCTGAAGCTGGTGCGCAGAGTGGTAAAAATCTGCGACAGCCGACTTAAAAAACCTGCAGTTCCGCGGCGAAAGCCAGTTAATAAACAGAAGGTTCGAGAGGCAAAGATTGCGATTCGCAAAGGTGTATTCGAGGCGACAGGGCAACGCAAGCCGATCGAATTTTTTGGTGACAGCGGGATAAGGGCCTTTGCGACGAGTGCTAAAACCAAAAAGATGCTTTCAGCTTCAGTACTGACTCCGATTGAGTTTATCTGTTCGAACGGGGCGGTAATGTGGCTGGAAAAATGCGAGGTTGGAGATATCGCAGCCAAGTTGAAGTCGCAAATCAAGCGCGGTCAGAAGGAGTCGCTGGCTTTTATGGTTAAAGACGTTGGCTTATTTGTAACGGCTAAGCCGCAAATAGCATCTGTTATAAGAGATATTCAGTTCGGCTCGCTTTTGGCACGGTGCAACGCACCATGGATGGGCGGGGAAAAACCTCTGAACCGTCGTCAGCTGCAGTTTGTGAGTATTTGTGAGGGAGCGGCTTAAAAACAAGCGCGATAGTTAATCTTCCGCCTCCGGGGATGAGAGAATGTAATCGCGCAAGTCGCTTAGTTTAGTTGTAGCTATACCTATAGTGCAGTCGGCGGCGCCGTAGTAGAGATTTAACTGGTCGGTTTCCTTGGTGACGGTTACTCCGGATGGGAAGATGACGTCACCGACCTCTCCGACTCTCTCATAGAATTCACGCGGGCCGAGCAGCCATTCATCGCTTCGCCGCAGCACCCGCCATGGTTCTTCCAGGTCAAGTAAAACCACGCCGAGACGGTAAATCTGCCCGGCGGTGGTGGCCCTTACGCCGTGGTAAAAGACTATCCAGCCGTCCGATGTCTCAAAAGGCTGACAGGCTAAGCCGACACGGTGGCAATCCCAGTAACCGGTTCTGGTTCTAATCAATGGTCGGTGGTCGCCCCAGTGTTTAAGGTCCGGCGAGAAGCTAATCCACATGTGGGCCTCACCTCTTACGATAGGTCGGTGTATCAGGGCGAAGCGGCCTCGGAATCGGCGTGGGAACAGGCAGGCGTCTTTATCTTCAGGCGGAAGCAAAGCGCCGAGTCTGGCAAAGGTTCTGAAATTTTTGGTAATGGCCAGTGAAATGGTTGGACCGCCTTCGCTGAATGAAACATATGTAATAGCAAACTGCTTTTGCTCTTCGAGCCAGATGACCCGAGGGTCTTCAAGCCCCCATCTTTCTTCTCTGCTGGTCAGGTCTGCCTCCATAGTTGGCTGTGAGTCAACCTGCCAGTTGGTAAAACCGTCTTCGCTTCGGGCGACGGTCAGGTGAGAAAAACCTCGCATATCTTCGGCGCGGATCAGCAGGAGCGTCTCGGAGTTGAGCTTAATGGCCGCAGGATTCATAACAGCATTGACAGGGTAGGGCCAGACGTCAGGAGCCAATATGGGATTGCCTTTGTACCTGGTGAATAATTCGTATGCTTTTTGCTGTCGTTCAAACTCGGCCATGCTTCAATTCTACCTGTCTATGAATAGGCCCTTGCCATGTTTCTGCCTTAGACTTAATCGGCAAGAAGGTCGATTTACTGTAAAGTAAACTGGAATTTTGTTTAGTATAACGCCGGGTATGCCCTCACCCAATACGCGGTTTATATGAGCATTATGCTTTCACAAGCTGGGTTTCATAAAGGCCCTGATACAGCGGGCAGCTCTGCATGAGCTGCTCATGCCGGCCTTGAGCAACTATTCGCCCCTTGTCCATAACTACTATCACATCCGCGTTTATGATTGTGCTGAATCTATGTGCTATTATGAAGCTTGTGCGGTTGTGCATGATATTTTCGATGGCACTGTGGATTTTAGCTTCGCTTTCGGCGTCAATCTGGCTGGTCGCTTCGTCGAAAATCAAAATAGGCGGGTCTTTTAGAATCGCCCTGGCAATAACGATTCGCTGAAGTTGTCCGCCGGACAGACCCGTGCCTTGTTCGCCAATTATGGTCTCGTATCCGTTCGGAAGCTGAGTAATGAACTCATGTGCGTAGGCTCGTTTGGCCGCGGCGATGATCTCATCCATTGTCGCGCCGAGCCGCCCATAGCCAATGTTAGCGGCGATAGTATCGTTGAATGTGACGGTTCTTTGCGTGACCATGGCAATCTGGCTGCGAAGACTATGTAAAGTGCAGTCGCGTATGTCATGGCCGTCAATTAGAATGGTCCCCGAATCGACATCATAAAAACGCGGCAGAAGGTTTATCAGGGTGGTCTTTCCGGAACCGTTTGGACCAACGACTGCAATGTTGTGGCCCGCTTCTACGTTGAGATTAATTCCGTTAATGACGGGTTGATCGCTGTTTGGGTAGGTGAATGTGATATTCTGGAATTCAATTTTTGAACTGAGGCGTTGTAACTTAACAGCATCTGGTTTTTCCAGTTCCACTGCATCATCGAGAATACCGAAAACCCTTTCGCCCGCGGCGTTGGTCTGCTGGATTTTGTTCCAGACGTCGCTGCCTTTTCTGATAGACTCACCGGCCGTTCCCAAAAGAATTATGAGAGTAAAGAATTCGGTCGGGTCGAGGCCACCGCCAACCACCCAGTGAATACCAAAAAGAATGGCCGCACAACCAGCACCCATTCCTATGACCTCCATGATTGGATTGGTGACCGCGTCGATTTTGCTGACTTTTAACTGGTGCTTCAGTAAGCTTTGATTAACTTTCGAGAACTGCTGATTTTCATATTGCTGTTGGTTGTAAACTTTAATTACCTTGACCGAAGAAAAAGCTTCGGTAAGTTTTCCGAGCATTTGAGCCGAGCTTACCAGGGACTTTTTAGTAGCTCGTTTTATCCTCTTACCAAGCCGAGCTACGGCCCAGAGCGTTGGCGGGGCGGCAAAAAGAAAAATTAGAGTGAGTTTAAAGTCCAGCCACATTGCACCGGCCAGAAGACCTATTGCTTTGGACGGCTCGCGCAGGGCTTTGCCGAGTAATGTATCGATTCCAACTGCCACCGTTGCGGTGTCGCCCTGAAGCCGGCTTACTGAATCGCTTGGATTGCGTGTTGCGAAAAAACCGACAGGCATTTCAATAATATGTCCAAATACATTTGCTCTAAGATTAGTGATTGCGGTAAATGTTATTTTTGCGCCCATATACTTTTGTATAAATGCGGCTGTACATCGTATGACCGTGAAGATTGAGACGAGAATGATCACCACGCTCATTGCTTCTACTTTTGTGTCTTCTGTTTGATGAACGGGAACAAAACTCAGTAGCTTCATTACAGAGCCCAGGTAGAAAGGCTCGCTACCGGTTTCGAGCTGGGTTGTAACTGACTCCAATTTTTGCTGGTCGTTGAGTCTCTTAAACTGGATGCTGATTTTACTTTTTCCAGGCGCTGATGCCAATTCTGCAAGCAGCTCAACCGATGGAACTTTGTCATTGCTGTCACTAACAAGGTATTTATTTACACCAATGATATAATCCTGTTGTTTGAAACCTGCGGCCTCTGCGGGACTGTCTTTTTCAATGCCTGTAATTAGCAGATGATACGCAATATCCGGCCTGTCGGGGTCGAGGAAGTCCGCCTGGTCAGGAACGGAAAATTTCAATCCATATCGGTCGGAGCAAATCTTGCGGTCGACATAGCCGTGCGGGCCTTCCTGGCTCATCATCACTTTGAGCATGGGTATAATCATCATAAAGCTCCCCAGGTAGAAGACAGCGATGATGATTATAGCGAAAAAGACCACGGCAAGGCGATGCCATTGCGGCCAGACATATTTGAAAATTCTCTTTAAATAAATCATTAGAACCTTCTTGCAAAGTTAAGAAACTCGATTTAGCCGAAGCACAATAGCAGAGATAAATGCTGTGGTCAAGGACAAACGGCTGTTGACCGGATAGAGGGCGTCTGCTATTGTGACGGGCCTTTTGAGGAGTGTTCGAAATGCACGTTGAATGTTTGGTTCTTGGGCTGTACGAGACGAACTGCTATGTAGTTTGTGCTGACCAGAAATGTCATGATGTGGTGATTATAGATACCGGTCTTGATATGTCTGGAGTGGCTGAGCATCTTCAAACACATCAATTGAAGCCTGTAGCTGTTGTGCTTACTCACGGTCATGCGGACCATATCGTAGGCTCTGCTGCGATACGGGCCAACTGGAGCGATGTTCAGGTATATATCCATAGGCTGGATGCGGAAATGCTCACAGATGCAACAATAAACCTGTCGCTGATGAATGGTTCGGCATTTGTCACCGAGCCTGCTGATGTTGTGGTTGAAGAAGGTGATACGATTGAGCAGGCAGGACTAAAACTGGAGGTGATTCAGACACCCGGCCATACACCGGGAGGTATATGCCTTTATGCAAAAGATGAAAATTTGCTTTTTTCAGGTGATACATTATTTGCAGATGGGATCGGCAGGACGGATTTTCCCGGCGGCAGCACGGAACAATTACTGTGCAGCATAAAAGAAAAACTTCTGACCTTGCCACAGGAAACAGTTGTCTATCCTGGACACGGCCCCCAGACGACCATCGGCCGCGAGCGACAGTACAATCCATTCATTGGATAAATTACTTATGGAAACACACAGGGGACGTAAAATTGATTTAGTGGCGACGGCGTTTTGCCTGGGGTCTCTTTGCTGCTGGTCGATAGGGCCTTTGTTTATCAAGTATCTGGCAGGCTTCGTGGATTCCTGGACGCAGAATCTGCTGCGGTATTCGACGGCGTGCCTGTTCTGGCTTCCTT
>CAZNXD010000123.1:0-5647 GCA_964576935.1 uncultured Pirellulales bacterium
AATATCAAAATAATTCTCACAAAAACGCGACAAAAGATATATGACCGCGCCCATAGTGATGAACAATTCAAAGAGATTCTGCAGAGGTACATGAGAAGTATGAAACCAGCGGTAAACAAAAGAAGCAACTGAGATAACGAAGGCGATAAGAAAAAAGCCCTTTGCAGCGCAGTGAAGTTTGAATAACTGGCCGGCAAAAGCCAGCAGGTACGCGGCCATAGCCGCGTAGATAAGCACACCCTGTATGGAGTATTTGATTGACATCAGGTTTTGTTGTCCCCCGCTTTGAAGGCCTTAGACCATAATTGCCAAAACAAACCTATACATAAAAATATGTATCCGCCAAAAACAAGACCTATGCCGCTGTCAGAAACAACATCTAACACTATGTATGGATTACCGTTACGCTGACCATGGTCATACTGGAGGAAGTAGTATCCGCCGTAGTGGAGGGGCTTGTTGACTTCGATGTTCTTTGCGGCGACGACCTTACCGTTCTCTATGACTTTAATGTTACTCAGATAATCCTTAACTATCGGCATGTCATCGGTTTCGGCCGGTTCATAATATTCGATAGTAAAGTCTTTAAGCCCAAGATGAAAAGGCAACTCTATTAGACCATTGTCGTTTTTCAGGGCCATTTTGTTTTGCATCTTGCCTTTTTCCACGATAACAGTGCCGGCTTGATATTTATCATTGCCGAATAATCTGCGTTGAACTCGATTGCCGGTCTCCGATGACCAGATCCCGCCGACAAGAATCAATAAGGCCCCGACGTGAATAAGAACGAGAGGTGTCGTTTTGGTGAACTTTGGAAAAGCTATCAGCCAGATAACCGGGCACAGCAGCAGTAAGAACCAGAATATCTGCAGGGGCAGCGAATTGAAGAGTTCTTTCGCCTTAGAGGCACCAATAAAGGATGCGTATATCGACAGCAGGGTAAAGAACAGGATTATTACTAAACCCAGCAGCATCAATACCCTTTTGAATTTTGTCATCCTTAATGCTCCGGTTCTCCCTCAGTAACCCGGGCCCCAGAAAGCAGGTTCCTCTGTGGCATTTGGCAAAGTCAAATCCGCCCAATACATATACTGGCCCGACCTATACTGATTCTCAAAGCCTTCCGGCCAGACAAGTGTATCTACCTTTGCCCCTTTGATATTATCTACATGCCCGTCAACGTATAAAATATTCATCGACTCGTTATGATAGAAGCCACTCGTACAGCGATGATGGCCGTCATGCGGAAGATTATAAGCCTGCACTGATTGAGCGTCTGCATCATAAAACTGCGGTGCGTAACTCGTTTCACCCATCAGCATACATAACTGCGGTTCTGATATCTCAGTAAGATGGTACCCTCCAGCCGGTCCGAGTTTAAGATTTTCAGGAACATCTGCCGGGGCATTTTTTGCGGGAGGAAAATAACCGTTCGGGGCATAGCTGGTTATTACCTCTTCGTGAGGATAATTTCTAAATCCTTTGGGATAAGGGTCTTTGTCGGCTGGACAGAACCAGATGTCTGTCGTGTTCTTAAGCAAGTCCTGAGGCTTGCGATGCATTATCTCAGCCACATAGGGCAATAAGGCATTGTGCCAGATGCACAAAGCTTCTTCAAGTTTATGAAACGGTGACATTTTCTCTGCAAGAATAAGTTGACCGTCGTGGTTGTCACTGTAAAGTTGTATCGCCAGATTTATCTGGCGTAAATTTGAGGTGCATTCGATCTTTTTGGCGCCTTCTCGGGCCTTACGAAGCACGGTTAATATCACCCCAAGCATTGAAGCTATAATTGCGGTGACAACGAGAATTTCGATTAATGAAAACGCAAGATGTTTTGATGAAGGTTTCATGGCGGTCGAAATGGAATTTTCTAAGGTAGTCCGTTCTGCATTAGCCAGTATTCCAGTAATACCTGCAAATCGTTCTCATCGTTCGAGCTATCAGGGTAAAAGTCCGTCTTGGCAGAGTGATTCTGCCATAAGTTAGCAAATAATGCAAAATCGCGCAAGTTTATAATCCCATCTTCAGCCAGGTCGAGATTTACACACCGTGTATCTATGTGGACTTGGTCAATCATACTCGCACCGCCGTTTTCGTGATTAGCATCAGGGGGATATTGATAGGCCGTAAAAGCGATGTATTCAGCCGAAGGCTGGTCCTCAAACCTCGCCGCTGTAGTCAGGCGATAGAATTTACCGATGACCCCTTCATCTTCATTCGGGTCAACTAATTCTTCATAAATAATTTCAATGTCATTTGAGTCATTAAGACCAGAGTCCCGAGCAATTCTCAAATCGTAGTTATCCAGTGTATCCATACGAGCCCAGTACACCACCTGCAGCCAAAGCTGCTTTTGCCAGAAGCCCACTCTTTCGTTGTTGGGGATTTCGAACGTAACGGTAGTGTCACCCATCCCGCCATAAAAGCCGCGACGGTCCGTCGGAACCTTCAAATAATCCGGATACCAAAGCCAAAATTGGAAAAGGGTCGTATACTCAATGTCTATCAGGCCAGCCGTTCCGAAAGGATTAACAGCGTTAGGTTCACCATCAGGCGGCGCAGGCAAATTGGCTGATTCGTCGGTAAGAAAGTCCCAGCTTTGATGTGTAAAGTCGTTGCTGTCACTCCAGTCCGGCGGGTCCAAATAATCGGCGCACGCCAGAGCATGCATCGATACCAGTAGCAGTATCACCCTGACAAGGGTTGCCGCGGATACAGGAACCTTCATATTTTTTGTTTCTGCCAAAATCGAGAGCTTTCTTGCAATCGCCTTCATTGGTCTTGACATCTTTTATTCTGAATTATAACCAGATTATAACCAGGCAGATAATATTGCTACAAAGTAGAATCTTGGCAAAGATTCAGAGAGTTTACATAAGTTATTGAGATAGAACAAGTTAGAATATTTGAGAACGACATGGAGTTTTAAGGTTATTTAACATATTGCTTACTTTTGGGTATCTTATTATGAACTTTTCGATTTCAGTTAGATGAGAAATGGCAATCGCAAAAGATGTGCGTCTTTTTGAAGCACTTAGGGGGAGTTTTTCTCTGAGTTTGTTTTGCGATTTACCAGTGCAAATAACCTCAGGAAAATCGGCTCACACAGGCCTTTTAGCTTTCCTTTAGAGCTTGGGTGATTGGATTAACAAGTAGTTCTAATAAGCTCTGAAGCCGGAGGTTATGGGACGCAAAGAGATTCTTGACCATACAAGAATGGGACGGAGCAATTATCAGCGGCAAAAAGTTTACCCATTCTTACAACATTACCCATTTTAACTAAAGAATTTTTAAGTCCTTCGACGATATGCATATTACCTATATTAACGTTTTGGTTTAAGTAACCCATTCTTGTGTTAAACAGGGCAGTATATTAGCGATAATCAAATAGATTGGAGATCTGTAACATGATTAGCGAGACGACTTTTGAACGATATTTGCGGGCACTATTACAGGGAGATAGGGGAAAAAGCAGGGCGGTCGTTGAGGAGACGCTCCAACATGGGGTTACTGCACACGGAGTTTATGTCGATTTGATATGGCCTGTGATGGTCGGAATCGAGAAGCTGGTACGAGAAGATAAGATAAGTGTTGTTCAGGAGCATATGGCGACACGTATTAACCGCACGATTGTTGACCAGCTACAAAACAAGCTTCCTCGGCGTCAGAATCAAAGTGGAAGAGTTGCCATTTGTTGCGCACCTGACGAATTGCAGGAGCTGGGTGCACAGATGATGGCGGATTTATTTGAGAGTGATGGCTGGGATGTTCGTTTTCTTGGCGGCGGTCTGACAAATGAAGATATACTCGCATATATCAATGATTTCGCACCCCAACTTCTCATCATCTACGGTGCAGAACCGAGCATGGCGCCCGGTATTCGCAGTCTCATAGACAAGATTCGAAGCGTTGATGCCTGGCCTGATATGAGGATTATGCTTTCTGGTGGTTTGTTTAACAGAGCTGAAGGTCTGTGGGAGGAAATCGGAGCTGATATGTTCGCGGAAAATGCAGGCCAAGCCCTTGAGATTGCCAAGACCGGCAGAAAGTTTGACCCGGAAAACCGCACAATAAAACGACGGCGGCGAAGGCAGGTTCCAATCGGACAGTTAGAAGAAAATAGAGAAGAAGAGCAATATGACGACCAGTAGTGCAAAACCTTAGTATATTGATTGGTCTATAGAAAAGAGCCACTGCAGCCTCGTAGCAGCAGTGGCTCTTGTGTTATCAAACGTAATGTTTAAATGATTAGCCTTGAAGTTGTATTAGGCGTACCAGAACATAATTAGCAGCCGCTTCATCTTCGATTGTCACAATATACTTTGAAACCAGCTCTAACGACTCTTCCATTGTGAATCCAAACTCGTTGGTAAGAATGTTAACGTATGACATGACTGCGCCGATATATTCGGCAGCCGATGCGTATTGAGAACCTTGCTCGGCATCGGCCAGAGCTGTTGCAATAACAGCCATCTGTTCCGGTGTGATTGGAGCATCCGGTGCAATTGCTTCACCTATAACCGCGACCAAGGCACTAATCCGTCTGCCCTGAATATCCTTTAATATCAAAGCCGCTGTTTGCAACTGTGCACACACATCACAAGGCTGAATATCGGTAGGTGAGGCAAGTGTGTTCTTCATATAAATCTGTAGCTGCCCCTCAGGCGCGCCTAATTCACTTGCTGCCTATTGCAGCAGGGCTGGACAGCCGGAAAATTCGAGTTCGGGCTTGAGCCACAGTGGCGCCGCCTCGGCAACAACGAAGACTTCTTCCTCATTGGGTTTGCATTTACGTTTACAACGCCGCCTACACCGTTTCCACCAATGGTGCTTGGGTTTGCATTTAGGTTTACAACACCGCTTCCACCAATGGCACTTGGGCTTGCATTTAGGTTTTTTCTTGTAGCCACAGCCGCCGGTCATACCTTCGCCGACGCCTTTACCCTGGTTGCCGCACCAAATATTGCCTTTGCCATTTCCATGATTACCCTCGCCCCAGTGGCCTTTGTCTTTTCCGCCGCCCGGGTTACCTAAACCTTTTTTCGGATGCTGACCGCCGTGCTTCGGATTTGGGCCCTTAGCACCGATGGGATTAGGCACTTCCATTGACCCGCTCATGTCCCCAAAATCACAAGCTGCAGAGAACGCATCGCCGGCGCCTAAAACGAGTTTACCTTTGCCATGACTTGGGCCTGCAAATCCTTGTCGGAAATGCCCAAGGTCTTTGCCCGGCTGCGTTTTAACCATTATGCCGTTACTCACCATTTTTGGAGTGTAAGGACTGCCTGAAGCAGAGCCTGTACAGCCCGGCTTTGCTGCCTGGCTTTGCCCGCTGCTATTGGGCGTTCCCATGCCTCCGGATGGCATAGCTGACCCTTTACCTTTTACAGCCCCGGCTGATACGGCAGGGCCGGTCGGGCCGACTGTAGGTTTTGAACTGTAATTAAACTTCAGTGAGCCGTTCTTGTTAAGACCGATAGCCGCTCCTGAGGGATTCATACCGGCAGTATTATGGTGGTTGTTGCCCGGTATGTGTTTGGGTTTAGCCAGTGCGACAGATGCTACCATTAACAGTAGACAGGTAAATGTCATCATAGCCACGATTGAGAATCTCTCTTTTCGCAGAATCATACATTTTCTCCTT
>CAZNXD010000124.1:0-5610 GCA_964576935.1 uncultured Pirellulales bacterium
AACAGATGCTTTTCAATATAAGTGGTGCGTTCTGCCTGACGGTAAGGTTGGTCGAGCCATAGGATTTCAGTTCGTGCCAAGGGGCGATTCGCAATCAAACGAGATACCTTTTTCTGTTGTGATTGCGCGAGACGCGGGCATGATATACAGCCATTTGCACTTTCTTAAATGGCTGCTGGTGATTTGCTCGGGGGTAGTGGTTTTTTTGTCGGTCATAGTAGCTTTATTTGTTACGCAAACGGGTTTGCGGCCTGTCCGCGGGCTTGCAGACGAAATTTCCGCCATACGAGCCGACAGCCTTTGCGAAAGCTGCATATCTAAAAAGTACCCGGCGGAATTATTGCCTGTTGTCGAGTGTTTGAACGGGCTTATGCAACGGCTGAAAAATTCCTTTGACCGCGAAAGGCGGTTTACTTCTGATGTGGCTCACGAGCTTCGAACTCCTGTTGCGGGGATGCGGACGACCATTGAAGTGTGTTTGTCGCGGGCTCGAGAACCGCAGGAATATCAAGTTAGCCTGGAGACTTGTCTGGAAATAACAAAAAGCATGCATAGGATGATAGATACATTGCTTTCTATGGCAAGGTTTGAATCAAAACAAATGTCATTAAACTATGAGAATATTTCTCTTAACTCTTTGATTACCGATTGCTGGCAAAATTTTACGGATGGAGCATGCGACGAAGGAATTATATTCGAGAATCGTATGAACCAGGACATTGTATGTGAGTCTGATAAAGACGTTCTTTCAATGATTATCTCTAATATGCTCGATAACGCAGTTGAATATTGCGATGAAGGTGGACAAATATGGATTGATGCCAAGGAATCGGAAGGGTTCGTGTCACTATCGATATCCAATACCGGCTGCAAGCTAAAACCGCAAGAAGCTGAAAGTGTGTTTGATTCATTCTGGCGGGGAGATAAATCGCGGCATGAAGCCAGCAGTCATTGTGGTATTGGACTTGCCGTTGTACAGAGACTGGTTCAAGTATTGGGTGGAACTGTCAGTGCGGAGATTGAGACAGGGCAGGTCTTTACGATTCACATTAGGCTGCCTATAAAGAAAGATACAGCATCTCAAATAAAAGATTTTTGATGCTCCCTTCCTTTATATTCACTGCAGGTTTATGTTCGTATTTTGTTAATAGCGGATAGAATGCGTATGGCAGGGGACGAAAAAGCCCTCAACATAAAGTTAAGGGCTAAATTGAAACAAAGTCACTGCATATGTGATTTGGTTATTTGTCTTTTGTGTGAGTAACTGCGTGCTCTTTTTCTTCAAGCTCGGTGGTTTCTTCTTTGACGCCTTCGAGCTTTAGGTGTTCCTCGTCCTGCACGTCAATTTTTATTACGTTCTTTTCCTTGAACTCGCCTCTTAGCATAGCCTCGGAGAGCGGGTCCTCTATGTAGTGCTCGATAGCTCTTCGCAGAGGTCTTGCGCCGAACTCGGGGTTGTAGCCCTTGTCGATTAAGAACTCCTTGGCCCGGTCGGTCAGGTCGAGTCGCAGGCCGTGCTCTGTTATTCTCTTGAAGACCTTGGCAAGCTCATAGTCAACGATTATCTGGAGGTCTTCGCGAGTCAGTGACTTGAATACGATGACCTCATCGAGACGGTTAATAAACTCGGGTCTGAAGTGGCGGTCCACTTCCTTCTGCAGCATGTCCTTCATTTTTTCATAAGTTGCTTCAGCGGTCTTTTTCCCAAATCCGAAGCTAGATTGATTTTTGATAAGGTCTGCGCCGATGTTGCTGGTCATGATAAGAATGACGTTCTTGAAATCGATGTATCGGCCGAAGCTGTCTGTGAGCCGGCCTTCTTCCATTATCTGAAGCAGCATGTTGTAGACATCGGGGTGCGCCTTTTCGATTTCGTCGAGCAGCAGGACGGCGTACGGTCTGCGGCGGATTCTCTCGGTTAACTGGCCACCCTCTTCGTAGCCGACGTATCCCGGAGGCGCACCGACGAGTCGGCTGACGTTGTGCTTCTCCATGAACTCGCTCATGTCGAGCTGAACCAGTGCACTTTCGTCGCTGAAGAGGAACTCTGCGAGGGCTCTTGCCAGAAGGGTTTTGCCGACACCGCTGGGGCCGAGGAGAATAAAGCATCCCATCGGACGATTCGGGTCCTTCATGCCGCTGCGACTTCTTCGGACGGCTTTGGAGACGACTGTGATCGCCTCATCCTGTGATACGACGCGCTTATGCAGCTCGGTTTCGAGCTCGAGCAGGCGCTGTGCTTCTTTTTTCTCCAGGCGGGTCAGCGGGACGCCTGTCATTTTACTGACTACTTCAGCGATGGTCTCTGCGTCGACTTCGCCGGTTGCTTCCTTGTTCTTCTCGTACCACTCCTTCTGCATCTTGTTCTTTTTATCGATTAGCTGCTGGGCTTGGTCTCTCAACGAAGCGGCGCGTTCATAGTCAGCGCTCTTGACAGCCTCATCCTTTTCGTGCTGCAGCTTTTCAATATCACCTTCGATGTTGGCCAGGTCGGGCGGGGGCGTCATGTTCTTGAGCCGGACTCTGGCCCCGGCTTCGTCGACAACATCAATAGCTTTGTCGGGCAGGCATCTGCCAGCGATGTACCTTGTTGACAGCTCGACGGCCTGGTAGAGGGCTTCGTCGGTAAATTTGACGCGGTGATGCTCCTCGTACCTGTCGCGCAGGCCTTTGAGGATATCAAGTGTTTCATCCTTGGTTGGTGGGTCAACGATTATTGTCTGGAATCGCCGTTCGAGAGCACCGTCTTTTTCGATGTGCTTTCGATACTCATCCAATGTTGTAGCGCCGATGCACTGCACCTCGCCTCGCGCCAGAGCGGGCTTGAGGACGTTCGAGGCGTCGATAGCTCCTTCGGCTCCGCCAGCCCCGACGAGCGTGTGAAGCTCGTCGATGAACAGGATTACGTTCTTTGCTCGTTTGACTTCATTGATAACTGCCTTGATGCGTTCTTCGAACTGTCCTCGATATTTTGTGCCTGCAACCATCATCGCAAGGTCCAGTACGACGATGCGTTTGTCTTTTAGAATCTCTGGTACTTGTTTGCCGACTATCTGCTGGCTTAATCCTTCTACAATCGCGGTTTTTCCCACACCTGCTTCACCCAGCAGGACGGGGTTGTTCTTTGTACGCCTGCAGAGTATCTGCACTAATCGTTCTATCTCATCGACTCTTCCGATGACAGGGTCGAGTTCATTGTCAGCCGCTAACTGAGTAAGGTCTCTGCCAAAGCTGTCCAGTGCAGGGGTTTTGCTCTTTTGCTTCGGCCTGGCCATTGACGGGCCCATCTTCATACCCAGATCGGCTCCTTCGGTATCCACTCCTGCGCCGAGCAGGTTAAGCACTTCCTGGCGAATATCTTCAAGTTTCAGGCCCGAGTTCATGAGTACCTGGGCTGCGATGCCGTCAGTCTCGCGCAGCAGGCCTAAAAGGATGTGCTCTGTCCCAACATAGTTGTGATTAAGATTACGTGCCTCTTCAATTGCATACTCGATTACTTTCTTTGCCTTTGGTGTCTGCGGGAGCTTGCCCATGGTGACAAGGTCGGGGCCGCTTTTGACCATCTTTTCAATCTCGAGCCGAAGCTTTTTTATATCGACATCGAGATTCTTTAGCACAGTCGCTCCGACACCGCTGCCTTCTTTGACGAGGCCTAAAAGGATGTGCTCGGTCCCGATGTGCTCGTGGTTAAAGCGCTGGGCCTCCTGATTAGCCAGCGCCATTACTTTTCTTGCCCTGTCTGTGAAACGCTCAAACATTGTAATCCTCGAATTAGTATCTTCTGCAGAGAGTCAACTCAGATGTTTCGTAATTAATCTCTTTGAGAACCCCTGTTGTCGGTAGACCGTATGCTGAACTCATTATATCGCTCACCGTGATTCTGTCAAACACCGCTGCCTGGATAGTTTCATTGTTTCTAATTATTTATAACGGCAATACTTAGAAAATGTTCGCTTTTCGTTTTTGCGTCAGACAGCAATGGCATTTTTATCGGCAAAATCGGGGTCTTACTTTGTTGTTATCCGATGAAAAAAGCGGCTTTTAGCGAGGACGCACCGATAATATGAATTGATAGAAATGAATAACAACGTAGCGGCAGCGCTGCGCAGGCCCCCCAGGGAGCTTAGCATGTATTTTCCTGCTATCTGTCCCGCTCTTCCAGCAACTTCCTGAGGTATTTGTTCTCTCGGCGAGTCGCTTCAAGGTCAAAAAGCTGATACTTTATGCAAATCCGCAGGTAATCAAGCGCTTCCTGCAGAGAATCGACGCTTTTTTCGAGCTTTTTCTGGCTGTCGTGCGCTTTTTTGGCCAAAATAGCCAGCTTATTAAACTTCGAGTCCGGTGAGGTCCCGAACTGCTCGACCAGCTCCTTGAGCTTTTTCTCCAAGCTTGCTTCTTTCATCACTCTCATCCTTTACCATTTGCAGCCTTGGCCTGAGCGCAAGGCCGCTATCACCCCTTAAGCGGTAGAACGTGCAAAAACTATACCAGAACGGCGTTTTAGCAAGCGTACGTTTGCCCGCCGATAATATATTGCCAAACAGCTTGCATTGGCGGTTTCCTTTAACGTCTCTGATGCTTCTGGCGAAGCATCTTAAAGAACTTTTTATGAGGATTAGACACGTATGTTGCGTTCAGGCAACGCACGTTTCCGGCTGTGGCCGTGCTGGGGCGGCTAAGCGTTTTTAGCTTAAAAACTTAGGTTCAATGTTGATATTAATAAACAGCGGCGTTGCTCAACTGCCACAGCGCATCAATTTCGATACTGAAAACGTGCATTTGGTTTAACTTTTTTTGTTCAGGCCTTTGGATTCTCAAGACGTCCGTGGAATAAGATACTGCCGGTGGCGTTGTCTATGATGAGAAAGACGAAAGGCCGGTCGGCTTTGAAGACTATCGGCGGTTCAGGCTCAACGGAGGTTAGACTCATTCCAACGCCTGTTGCGGCTGCGGCTTCGGTGCCTTCTTCATTGACCTCGACAAATGCCTTGTGAACAACATTCGAGATAAAAAGCTCGCTTTTGACTGTCATGCCGGAAAAATCAGCGGTGTCTCCAAATGCGCTGTCCATGCCCATTGATTTTAATATCGGGGCCAGCTCTTTTTGCCAGGTCATATTGAAACGCGGCAAATGGACCTCAACCTTTCTTTTTTCTAGCGCAACGAGCCAGATGAACAGGTCTTCGGTGTTAATGTTTTCCCTGAAGTCCCGCACCTTGTAGCCTTTGGCGGGCAAGAAGATAATCATTGAAAGCTCATCACCTGCGTAAGGCAGTTCGAGTGCTTCCATAAGCTCAGTACAGGCATACCTGAAGCTATCTGTCTGTCTCATCATCATTACAGTTGTTTCGTTGCCATCGAACAGATAGAAGGGTTGCTTTGTTGTAATGCTTTTGTTGAATGGGCGGGACCATTTGCCTTTGAAGTAAATAGCGTTTGTCAGGACCAGGCGAGTATCCGTTCGGATGACGCCTTTTTGCAGCAGTTCCTTAATCTTTTCACGGGTTTTATATTCGACCCACTCGTTTATTTTTCTTCTGGCTTGTTCAGTTTCTGTTATGAAATCGACCTCGTTCATACCGCCTTGATAGTTACGCTCGATTAGTCCTG
>CAZNXD010000125.1:0-5529 GCA_964576935.1 uncultured Pirellulales bacterium
TCTGCTGGCCGAGGATTCACTACTCAATATAAGCGCGCTTTTCAAACCCGCCTTTGCCCTGCCGATTTCTTCTTCCGTTATCCCTTCGCCGAGCTTATTGAACTGTTTCATAATAACATCAAGTGTCTGCTGTGCCGTATCAGGCACCGTGCCCGCATAACAAGCCACTCCCGCCGCCTCTTTAAGACCATGATACTGCGCGCCGATCGCGTAACACAAACCGCGTTTCTCTCTGACCTCGGTAAACAGTCTCGCGCTCATCCCGCCGGATAGAACCGACACTGCCATTCGGGCATTATAGTATGCATCATCGGTCGGCTTGGCTGTAGCCGTCATCAAACCGATATGCACTTGTGCACCTTCATTATCGATATGCGTATATCTCGGCCCGCCTTGGCCGATAGCGATAGGTTCTATCGACTTTTCTTGTTGCGAGCCGAATAGTTTTTCAAGCCTGCCGCAAACCACATCAAAGTCATACTTGCCCGCAACAGAAAATATGGTCTGCGAGATATCAAAATTATTATGTGTTATTTGCCGAACCGCATCGGCTGTGAGTCCTTTTAGTTGTTCCATGTCACCCGCGGCACTTCGGCCTAACGGTTCCGGGTAGAATTGCTCTTTGAGCTTGAGCATCACCTTCCGGCGCGGGTCATCATCCAAGGCCAGCAGGCTGTCCATCGCCAGTTGCTTAGCCGGGGCGAATTGCTCATCTGTTAACTGAGCCTTCAATATAACCGCGGCATACAACTCAATTGCCGCCTCAAGATTCTCCGCCTCTAATGCAGCCCCAACCGCCAGATGGCTGGTGCCGACCGAGTTTGCTCTGTGCAGCCCTAACGAATCGAGTGCATCACTTAGTGTACGGCTGTCCATATCAGCCGCGCCGCGGAATACCCAGTCCTCGATGATATTAGCTGCGCCGCAGCACCCCACAGGCAGCCGCGCCGCGCCAGCCGGCAGCATAAAACCAAACGCCACCGACTGGACCGTTTCCATCGGCTCACCAAGAATCACTAAACCATTGTCTAATATATGATTATCTACCTTCTGTTCCATCACTAACGCTCTCGATAAGGGTAAATCAAGGCCGAAATGTAACAGCAAAATCCCCCAATTTCAACGGGTAAATTAGCGCGAAAGTTCTTGCTGCAAAGCTACGCCACCGCAGCCGTTTCTTCCTCCGGCTCATACTGGTCGAACTGAACACTTATCTTCTTACTCACACCACGAGTCTGCATAGTTATACCGTAGAGAACATCAGCAATGCTCATGGTGCGCTTGGAGTGCGTGATGATTATGAACTGCGACTCTTTCTGAAACTCCTGAATCATCAGGTTAAATCGCTCATTATTAGCCTCATCTAGCGCCGCATCGACCTCATCCAGAAAACAGAACGGTGATGGCTTGGTCTTGAACACCGCGAACAATATCGCTATAGCTGTCATCGATTTTTCACCACCTGACAGCAGTGAGATACTTCGGGTCTCTTTTCCCGGCGGCTTTGCAATGATTTCGATACCCGCTTCGAGAATGTCCTCCGCTTCTTCGAGAACAATATCAGCCTTGCCGCCGCCGAATAATTTCCTGAAGATTTGCTGAAAGTTCACGCGAATCTGTTCGAAAGTCTCTTCGAATTTCTCCCTGCTCTTTTTGTTAAGCCGATTTATAAGTTGCTGCAACTGGCTGCGGCTGCTGTTGAGGTCTTTGACCTGTTCACTCAAAAACTCATGCCGCTTTTCGAGGTTCTCCTGCTCGCTGATTGCGTCGAGATTGACATTGCCCAGCCGTTCAATCTTACTGCGCAGTTCTGTTATCTCTTCCCGCACCTGCTGCCAGTCAACTTCCTGTTCCTGGTAGTCCTCATACGCCGTCGCCAAATCTATCTGCAGATCATCCCGAACCCGCTCGACCAAATCCTGCTGTTTGACCTCAATCTGTCCCAACTCAACTTTAAGCTGACTTATCTGCTCATCGACCCCACTCTGTGCGGCCCTCTTCTGCCGGACAAGTTCCTCGGTCTGTTTCTGCTGTTCGAGAAGTTGTTCGATCTTCTCGTGCAGTCCGCGGCTGTTTCTTTGTGCCTCTTCCTTTTCAATATACAACTGCGACACCGATGATTCACAACTAAGTATATCCCGCCGGGCCTGGTCGGACTGCTCAACGCATCTCTTTATCTCCGCTTGGGCTTCCCGCTGAGCTGAATCACCGGTTTTCATCTGCTGCTGCAACGACTCAATCGCCTGCTTCAGAGCCTTGCTTTGTTCTTCTGTCTGGCCGAGCGATATTCTCAGCTCTGTAAGATTGTCATTGAGCGATTGCAGCAGTGACTTTTTCTCAATATATTCGGCTTCGAGTTCTTTGATTCGTTCGTTTCGCTGGCTGTTAACGGTCTCAAGCTCATCGAGTTTCTGTTTCGAGGAGTATTCTCTCTTTACCGATTGAGCTATCTGCTCTTCCAGCATCTCAATCTCACCGGCAATCAACGGCTGTTCTTCACTGAGCCGTTTGATATTCTGCTCATAGAAAGCCAGCTTGGATTTAGTCTCGGTCTTTTCAGTGGTCGATTCGTAAACAGCGGTTCGCAGCTCCTTGCATAGTTTTTCAAGATGCTCTTTCGTTCGGCTGTTTTCACCTATCTGCTGCCCAAGTATTTCAATCTCAGAGTTCATGCCGCTGATTATCTCTTCGAGCTGACGAAGCCGGCTCTTTCGAGAAATAAGTCCGCCGGCCTTTCCTAATGGACCAAGCTTAATCTCACCGTCTCTCGTCAATAGCTCGCCTTTGGGCGTAACGAATTGGTACTGGTTCGGAAGCCTGGACGCAAGCTCAACTGCAATATCGATTGAATCAACAACCAGCGTCCTGCCCAGAAGTTTCCACACCAGCGGTGCATATTTGCCCTGGTACTTGACGAACTCGACCAGCCGACCTTTTATCTGTGAATATTCTGTAAGGTCAATCTGGTCGCCGAACGGTTCAATCCTGTCGAGACACAAAAAGCTCACTCGGCCGTCAAGAGCCGCAAGTCTCTCGGTATCGGCAAACAGAGCCGACAAATCGCTTACTACTACTGAGTCGGTTTTGCCCTCGAGGCACGCTTCAACCGCCGCCGCGTATTTCACATCAGCCTCAACAATATCGGCAAGAATACCTTCGATGTAATTCGGGCGATTCTCAAGTATGTTCTTGACGCAGTTATTCAGACCTTCACTGCGGCTCTCCATATCTTTCAGGATAGCAAGCTCACTGTTAAGCGCGCTCAGCATCTCCCTCGTGCGGCTCAGGCGATTATTATCCGCTTCGATATGTTCTGCGGCCTTGTCGGCCTTTTTGCGCTGCACCTCGAGACTCTGAGTCAGTTCGGTCAGGTTCTTCTCCACATCTGCCGCACGAGCTTCGTATTGAGCCTTCTCCGTCAAGAGCCCTTCAATTTCCTGATTCGCCACATCGGCCCTGCCGGCCAATCGGTCCTTCTGACTGGCAAGATTGCTGCGGTAATCTGAAAGGCTCTGCAATTCATTATGAAGCTGAGCCGTTGTCCTGACCATATCTATTATTCCCGACTTCTCATCTTCGAGCTGCGACTCTAATGCCGAGCACTGCCCGCTCACCTGCTCAACTTCGGCTTTTACCTTCTCAAGCTCGGCGCTTTTCTCATCGAGTACTTTACTGCACTGGGCCTGCTCATCCCTGTACCGCCCAATGTCCCTGACAAAGAGGCTGCCGGTCTCTCGAAGCTTCTCAACTCTCTCTGTTGCGCTTTGTTTTCTCTGGCCGAGCTCCTCGATCCGAGACTTGAGAAACTCAATCCTCTGCATCTGCTGTTCTATCTTACTCCTGACCGACACCAGCGAATTATCACTGCTGTTGACCTGGTTCTCGGTTTCAATAATCTGCTGCCCGAGACTGCTCATCAATGCGTCGTTCTGTGCAACCTCAGCCGCAATGGCCGCGAACTGCTCCTGGACTTTTTGCAGGGCGTTGCGCTTCTCGGATATATTCTCCTGGTGCTTTGCATACTCAACCAGAGAGTAATTGACCTGAAGCTCCTTCAAGCGCTCGGTATACTTGAGATAGTTCCGGGCCTTACCCGCCTGGTGCTTGACGCTCCTTAGCTGCTTCTCAACTTCCCCCAATATATCAGCCAGCCGAAGAAGGTTCTGCTCGGTACGCTCGAGCTTTCTCAAAGCCTCCTTCTTGTGCGCCTTGTATTTGCTTATCCCGGCCGCTTCCTCGAATATCGCCCTCCGGTCAATCTTTGACGCGTTAAGCAACTGTTCAATCTGCCCCTGTTCGATAATCGAATAGGCCTTGGCCCCGACCCCCGTATCCATAAACAGCTCTTTGATATCTCTGAGCCGGCAGATTTTATTGTTTATCAGGTACTCACTTTCGCCGCTTCGGTAAATCCGCCGGGTGATTTGTACATCGTCTGTCTCAAGTGCAAGCACCCCGGCTGTATTGGAAAACAGCAGGCTCACCTCAGAGCTCGCCATAGGCTTTCTGCTGCTGCTGCCGCCGAATATCACATCAGACATATGTCCGCTTCGCAGACTTTTTACACTCTGCTCACCGAGCACCCACTTGACAGCGTCAACGACGTTACTTTTACCACAGCCGTTAGGACCAACTATCGCCGTGAGAGAATAATCAAATCCAAATTCCGTTTTGTCCGCGAAACTCTTAAAGCCGTTAAGGACAATCTTCTCAAGTCTCATAGTATTCCTGTATCAATGTCCGATAATTAAGGGACGAGACGCTCGCCATAGACATTTTATGGCGAATGTGCACTATTTTTATCGGCCGTCGATTGGCTATTACTTGAAATTGATTTCAGGCATCGGGCCTGCATGAAACTCGGCATCAACCGCGCCCTTCTCAACCATCTGCCTGAGCAATGCGATGATATCCGCATATGAAACTGCCAATCCGAGACACCCGTCCTCTTCATTCTTTATAGGTTCAGCTCCAAGCGTACGGATTATACTGCTGAGCTCATAGGTACTTTTCAATGTAACAGGCGGAATATCAGGCCTTTGGGGTATGCGCCGAATCACCGCCACATAATCCTGGTCCGCCCGGGCGTTTATCGTTATGTTGCCGTCCCGGGATTGTACGAAAAGGTCTCTCTTGCAATATATCGGCCCGCCGAATAGTGCTATCCTCGGCCAACCCTTGCGAGAAACAAAAACCGTCTTGTATGCCGTTCCCGCAATCTGCTCCAGATTGAACATCTCACCTACAACTTCGCCCGTGACCGCAACATCTCTGAGTTTCCGCAACTGCTCGTATGCTTCAAGCCTCACTTCTAATGACCTGTCACGCAGCAGACGCCGCGATATCGCCGTAGCATCATTATGACTCGCGGCATTGGTAATCGCCTGCAAAGCTGCAATCCGGTATGCCGAACCTTCATCCAGCGCAATCTCTCTAAGTGTATCAAACCCCGCATCATTTCCCAGATTAAGAATACACCTCGCTGAACGTAAACGTACCTCTTCGTCCGGCCAATCCAGAAGCTTCTCC
>CAZNXD010000126.1:0-5522 GCA_964576935.1 uncultured Pirellulales bacterium
GCCAGCCTGAGGTGACGCTTTCGGGAGAGGTAGAGAAAATCGCACAAAAGCTGGGGGTTGGGCATATAAGTGTGAGCATAACGCACACTGCAAATTTCGCGATTGCTTCGGCGGTGGCGCTGGCGAACGGTGATGAAGGCGAATGATTTCGATTGTATTGTTATAGGGGCGGGTCACGCCGGTATAGAAGCCGCTCACGCCGCAGCAAAAATCGGGGCAAAAACCGCCCTTCTAACAATCAGCAAAGAAACTATCGGCGTGATGAGCTGCAACCCCGCTATCGGCGGATTGGCCAAGGGACAGATTGCGCGCGAGGTCGATGCGCTGGGCGGTTTGATGGGACTGGCCATCGATGCTACAGGGATTCAGTTTCGCATATTGAATCGCTCGAAGGGCCCCGCCGTTCAGTCACCTCGTGCACAGGCGGACAAATATAAATACGCCGGGTGGATGCGAGATACGCTCGGACAAACAGAAAACCTTACCATAATCGAAGATTTGGCAACCGATATTGTTGTTACCGGCGGCAAGGTCAGCGCGGTCGGCTGCGCTAGTGGAAAAGTATACAACACACAAACGGCAATCGTAGCTACAGGGACATTTCTGCGGGGATTGATGCATATCGGGCCGGAGCAGTTCAAAGGAGGCAGAATTGGCGAACCGGCAAGCGATGCCCTATCGGAATCGCTTGAAAGAATAGGATTAGAGCTTCGCCGGTTAAAGACAGGAACGCCGGCGAGACTTGACCCGACAACGATTGATTATGACAAATGCGAAAAGCAGGAAGGTGATGCCGAGCCGCAGCCGTTTTCGTTTTTAAATGACCGAATAGACAGACCGAGTGTGCCCTGCTGGATGACATATACAAACGAAAAAATACATAAGCTGCTCAATGATAATATCGAACGGGCGCCGCTTTATACCGGGCAAATCAAATCGACCGGACCGAGGTATTGCCCGAGTATCGAAATAAAGATATTGAGGTTCCCCGATAAGAAACGACATCAGGTGTTCTTAGAGCCGGAAGATGAGAACAACTCAAGTATCTACTGCAATGGAATCAGTACAAGTGTTCCGAAGGACGTGCAGGAGCAGATGCTAAGGCTGATGCCGGGTACGGAAAATGCGCGGATTCTAAAATACGGATACGCGATTGAATATGATTACTGCCCACCGGTTCAGCTAACAAGCAGCCTTGAGACAAAAAAGATTCAGGGATTGTTCCTGGCGGGACAGATTAACGGTACAAGCGGATACGAAGAGGCAGCAGGTCAGGGAATAATCGCCGGGATTAATGCAGCCAGGAAACTGACTGGGGCTGAGCCGCTTGTACTGGGTAGAGACCAGGCGTATATCGGAGTAATGATAGATGATTTGAGGACACGTGGAATTGATGAGCCCTACCGTATGTTTACTTCGCGGGCCGAGTACAGGCTCAGCTTACGGTCCGATAACGCGGACAGAAGATTGACGCAAATCGGCAAAATGGTCGGAGTGGTGGACCAGAACCGCTGGGGTCGTTTTCAGAAAAAAACCGCAGATATTGAAAAGCTAAAGGCTTATCTCGAAACAACGACCTGCGACGGCACGACGATGTGGCAACAATTGAAAAGGCCCGGCAGCGAGTTGGCTGCAAAACTGTCCGATAACGATTATATCAAAAATGAGGATTTTGACAGATCGGTCGCCGAGGCGGCTGTAATTGACGCCAAATATGAGGGATACCTCGACAAACAGCAGCGGCTGGTGACATATTTTCGTAATCTCGATAAGGTAAGGATACCTGCCGAGCTGGACTACGCCAAAATCGAACATCTTCGGGCAGAGGCTCGGGAGAAGCTCTCTACATTTGAGCCTGAAACGTTCGGCCAGGCCGGCCGAATCAGCGGAATAACCCCCGCCGACATTACCGTCCTGCAAATCCACATGAAAAAATATCATAAATAATCATTTTCGAATATCGAGACCGTTTAGCAGTCGCCGGAACGGCGACTTGTTTAGCCTCGCTGCTTGGGCGAGGGTGATTAGCCCGCGGACCCGTGCCGCGGGGGTTTTGTTTAGCAGTGGTCGGTACGACAACGCGTTAAGCCAGCCCTGCGGGCGGTCATTTTCTTTTTCATTGGCCGCGGTTAAAAATGTACCGGTCACCTTGCTCATGTGACATATCTCCACATCATATTTCTCGACAGGTATTATGGAGTAGAATTTGGGAGTTTGCAAGGCAACATTAGAGCAGTTGAACAGTTGAAAATCCGCGTTAATCCGCGAAATCCGCGGTTAAAAAATATATATAATTTTTACTTGACACCTAATACGCCTTTCTGTATAGTATATACTTAACAAATATGCTGAAATAATCATTAATCAATAATCCCTAATCAATATTGACCGGAGGTCTCTAATGGCTACTGAAGCTCAAATTACCGCTAACCATCGTAATTGCCAAAAATCAACAGGTCCGCGAACTACACACGGAAAAACCACCATCTCCCAAAACGCCCTAAAACACGGCCTGACGGCCGGCCAGGCCGTCATCGCCTTGGAAGACCAGGCTGAGTTCGACCTCTATCGAGAGCAGTTCCTCGCCGAATTAGAACCGCAAACACCTATGGAATCTATGCTTGCAGAGCGCATCGTCAACCTCTCCTGGCGGCTCATACGAGCCACACACATCCAGAACCAGACTATCGACGCACTGAACACACCCTCCCCACCAAGCCAGCTTACCAAACTAAAAGAATCGTTACTTAAGGACCTAAAAACATCGCCCAACCCATCAAAATCTACCGCTGATTTCCCCCTCGGCCGTTTGGCAATAAAAGACTTCTCGAGTGGCAGAGTTCTCGAACGCCTCTTAATGTACGAACGACGGATAGAAAACAGCCTTTACAGAACAATAGTTGAGCTGCAAAGAATAAACATCATCAAAAACCTAAGCGGAGAATATGCTGCGCCAATTAAACAGTTTGCATCAGAAAATCTAAAAACCCGAGTGTCCAATTATGACCTTATTTGAAAAAACAAAGCCAATTTTCGCTTGCTTTGGCCCAAAAACGAGGATTCCAATAAAAAACAAAGCCGATTCAAAGCCAATTTTATCCGCCGTTTGTTTGGTAGACTTGTTGAATAATTAACCCGAACTCGGTGCGGTTCAGGATTGGATACTGTATACTGACTGCTGATTTATGACCGAACTTAGCGAAAACAAATATAACAGCAATATCGGTAGAGACGCAGCCAAGTTCAAGCTTTGGCGAAGTGCCGGGTTACTGTTGACGTATAAATGTAACGCGGCGTGCGAGTTTTGCTACTACTGCTGCTCGCCTGAAAAAGGCGGCTTGATGAGTGTTGATACAGCTATCGGAGCGTGGCGGTCGTTAATAAAGCTGGCGGGTGATTCGGCAAAGGTTCATCTGACGGGAGGTGAGGCTTTTTTATACTGGGACAGGCTGTGCGAAATTCTAAAGCAAGCGCAGAAAGAAAAACTGGGGCCAGTTGATTTGATTGAGACAAACGGATTCTGGGCAACGGATGATGCGATAATAGAAAAGCGTTTGAAAACACTCGATGAGCTGGGAATGAGGCGATTCAAAATAAGCGTCGATGCGTTTCACCAGGAATATGTTGATATTGAACCAGCGAGAAGATTAGCACACAAGGCAAGAGAGATTCTGGGCGAGAAAAGAGTTCTGGTTCGATGGCAAAAGTATTTAGATAATCCTGTTGCGATGAAAGATATTTCACAAGAACAGAGAGACGCCAATTACATAGATGCGATGCGCGATTATCCGTGCAGACTCTCCGGCAGGGCTGCAGGAAAATTGGCGGAGCTTGTCGCATCAAAAACGATTGAGCAAATCAAATCGGAGAACTGCTCAAGAGCATTTCTCGGCGCGAAGGGCGTTCACATCGACCCGTTCGGCAATGTGTTCAGCGGTACGTGCAGCGGAATTATCGTGGGTAACGTCAATGAAAAGCCGTTAGATGAGATTTGGCGAAGTTTTGAGCCTGAAAAGAACAAGCTGATAAAAACGCTTTTCGAATCGGGGCCGGCAGGATTCCTTGAAGAAGCTGTCTCACTCGGCTACAATCCGAAAACGCTGTACGCGGATAAATGTCACCTTTGTACGAGCATAAGACAGTTTTTATTGGAAAAAGGAATGTATGGTGACACCATCGGGCCGAAACAATGCTATGAATAAGCCAACTTAAACCAAGGCGAAAGGGGTATCAGTAATGGGTAAAAAAGTGAGCATTATGCCGTGTCTGGATATGCAGAACGGCAGAGTAGTTAAGGGCGTGCATTTTGTGGATATCCGTGACGCCGGAGACCCGGTCGAATGTGCTAAGGCGTATTGCGCAGCAGGGGCCGATGAGCTTGCGCTTCTGGATATAACGGCGACGGTGGAGAATCGGCCGACGATGCTCAACGTAGTTAAGCAGGTGGCAGAGGTCACGACGATTCCATTCACGGTAGGTGGCGGAATATCAGATGTCAAAAGTGCTGCAGATGTTCTGGCGGCCGGTGCAAATAAGGTAAGCACAAGCAGCGCAGCGTTTCGAAAACCGGAAGTTATAGCTGAAATGGTCAAGGAATTCGGCTCGGATAAAGTTACGGTAGCTATCGATGTCGATATCAACAAGGATATGCCGTCCGGTTACGAAGTTTACATTGACGGCGGACGCACAGCCACCGGAGCCGACGCTATCGAGTGGGCCAAGAAAATTGACGGATACGGTGTACCTGTGATACTGCCTACCAGCAAGGCCGGAGACGGTGCGCAAACCGGTTACGATTTACCGGTGATACGGGCTATAGCAGAGGCGACATCGGCGGCGATTGTAGCTTCGGGCGGTGCGGGCAAGCTTGAGCATTTCTACGAAGCGGTTGAAGCCGGGGCAAGTGTACTATTGGCCGCTTCGGTTTTTCATTTCAATATGATTAAGATATCTGACCTGAAAGAATATTTGCAAAGCCGTGGAGTTGAAACTTCTTAAAGATTGAATTCGTCAATCGCTGTAAAATGAACCGGGCGTACTTACAACAGTACGCCCGGTATATTTATATGCTGATACAATCTATTCGGCTTAGATGTAACTGTTGAACAGGTTCTCGAGCATTTCCTGTTTGCCGCTCTGTAGTTTCGGCTCACCATGTTCAAGAATGTAAGCTTCAAGCTCTTCGAAGCCGACTTTCTTGCCTTCAACTTTCTTGCCGAGGTCGGTGCTCCAGCCTTTGTAACGTTCCTGGACGGCCTTTTCGAAGGCCTTATCTTCAATCATCTTGGCCGCGATTTTCAGACCCCTGGCAAATACATCCATTGCTCCGATGTGTGCGTGGAACAGGTCATCGGGATCGATTGACTGACGCCTGACGTGTGCATCGAAATTCAGACCGCCGGTTGTGAATCCGCCTGCCTTTAGAATGATATACATAGCCTGGGCGGTTTCATAGATGTTATTTGGAAACTGGTCGGTGTCCCAGCCGAGCAGCAGGTCGCCGCGGTTGGCGTCGACGGAGC
>CAZNXD010000127.1:0-5456 GCA_964576935.1 uncultured Pirellulales bacterium
TAAATGAGCCGGCATTGATGGTACATACGGCGAAGTTTCTGGCGGAACTGAAGGAAGTACCAATAGAAGAATTTGCAAAGCAAGTTAACGAAACCACGAAAGAGTTTTTTAACCTGCCGGTGTAAATTAGAAGGGTTGGTGGGGCTGGGGCGCTTCTGCATCAATAATTGCATCGTTAGTCAGGTCTTCGGTGATTTTGTGGCCCGGGGGGACAACGAGAAATTCGCTTTCATTCCACTGGCCATCGACGAGGCGCTGCATTAATGAAGGGTCGCCTTTTAGCTCGTCGTATTTCCAGCCAAGAAACTCAGCGCATTTTTTTGTGAATTGTTTTTGTTTTTGGCTATCGGGGAAGCCCCAGTCGATATAGGTAGCCCAGTTGTATTTGCTCATCCAGTCCTGCTCAACTTTCATGAGGTACTCGGCATTGTCAGGGCCGTACTTTTCAATGTAATCGGCGAGGGTTTGCTCGTGGCGCTCTTTTCCGGGCATGGTACAGGATTCAATCCAGCCTGAGCTATACCAATAAACACCCTTGTGCGAATCGAAGTATTCTTTGTATCGCTGCTTCGAGCCGAGCAGAAGCGTCATGCAGTCATGAGCCCTTGGTATTACTATGGGGACTTCGGCGGAGAGACCAATGATTCCATTGCTACACAAGCCATAGCCTAAAAGTGAAGCGTCGTAGGGCTGCTGCTGGATGTCGTGTGTACGGGCAAGTGCTTTTTGCAACTCGGCACGGAGCCTTTCCGGCTCGTTGTGCAGGCCCTGGGGCAAGAGCACGACGTCAACGATATTGGGTGAGCGTGAGGCGCAAAGGTAGGCTTCACGCCGCATCACTCTACATACGATAAGCTGTAATCTCATAAGGTGTTTTTATAGCACAAACAGGTAGGCAATGGAATAGTACGGCTTTGCAATAGGCGGCTCGTTGTGGTAATCTTTAATTTGTTTGCAGGAGAAGCTTATGCCTTACAACATTCGAATAGTCTCGACGTTTCCGCCTCGCAGGTGCGGGATTGGAACGTTTTCACGAGATTTGGCTGACGCCCTGTCGCATTTTACCGGAGAGGTCAGCGGGATAAGGGTCTCGGCGATAGACCATGAGAATCTGCCTTACAGTGTTCCGGTCGATTTGGTGATTGACCAGTATGCCCCCAAATCGTGGGAGAACGGGATTAAGGATATACTGGCCCGGGCCAAAGAAAGTCCTAACCCAACGGTGGTTTTACTGCAGCACGAGTACGGCCTTGACCCGGATGAGAAAGGGGAAAACGGAGAAGGACTAAACTTCGTCAATATGACCAAGGCGTTTAAGGAAAAAGACCTTACTACATTAGTCTATCTGCATACGGTTCTGGAACAGCCTGATGCGCATCAACGGAATGTGATGCAGGATTTGGCAAAGTATAGCGACGGATTAATCGTCACCACAGAGAGCGCTATCGAGATACTCGAATCAAGTGTTTACGGCATAAAGCATGAGAAAGTCAAGCACATCGACCACGGTATAAGGATGCAGCATCCGTCTCAGTTCGACCGGCTTTCGATAAAGGAAGAATTCGGTTTAAAGGGCAGGTTTCTTTTGACAACGCTTGGGCTATTATCACCGGATAAGGGCATCCAATTCAGTATCCAGGGCTACAGCAGGTTTCTGCAGGAATCATGCACCGCCGAGCAGAGAAAACACATCGTTTATCTCGTCGCTGGGCAATGTCACCCGGAGTTTGTCAAGGCAGACAACGGAAAGGACTACCAGAATTATCAGGCGATGCTGAATGAGGCTTTGGAGAAATCAAAGGTCCGCTGGTGCAGGACGAAAGATTTGTCCAGTGCGGATACCGAGCGGTACGATTTGGTATTCCTGGAGACTTTCCTTGATGAAGCGATGCTGTTGAAACTTTACGGCGCGACCAACACGATGATTTTGCCTTATCTGAATATGCAGCAGATATCGAGCGGGATATTAGCTGATACGGTCGGTGCCGGCAGAGTGGCGGTGACTACTAAATTCAGATATGCGATGGAGCTGATTCACTCAAACAAACGATGCCCGCCCGGCATTGTCATCGGCAGGCACGCCCGTGGTATACTGGTCGATGCGAGCGAACCATCCATTGAGCAAATCGCCCAGGCTCTTGATTATCTTGTATTTCACCAGGAGAGGCGGCTTATAATGGAGAAACAGGCTCACCAGCGAGGCTACCAGATGAGATGGCAAAATACGGCATGGTCGTTATTGCAGAATATAGAGTTTATCCGAGAGCAGCAGCAGGTGGTGACAGGTCGCGGATTGAAGTTCGTAAGAGAGAAAGAATCGGCATTACAGCAGAAAAAGTAGTTCGGCCAATGTACGAACAATCAACCTCGGGATAAGTAATTTCATATATAAACTTAAATCTGTCTTAAGGAATAAATCATGAGTAAGCTTGATTCGGCCGACGAGGTTCTGGATTTCGCAATTGAACAGGAGATAGCGGCGAATAGATTCTATCTTGATTTGGCAAAGCGGTCGGCAATTCCCGCGATGCAGGAGGTGTTTGAGAGTTTCGCCAGGGAAGAGCAGGGACATCGAGCAAAGCTGGAAGCCTTAAAGAGAAAGGGCGGGCTGGCTGAACGCACAGAACCCGAAGAAGTGCAGGAGCTGGGCATCGCCGATTATGTTGTGGACGTCGAGCCGACGGCGGATATGGACTATAAGGACGCATTGATACTGGCCATGAAGAAGGAAAAGGCTGCGTATCGGCTGTACCTGGATTTGGCATCGGTGGCCCAGGGCGAAGAGCTGACGGATATGTTTATGTGGCTGGCTCAGGAAGAGGCCAAGCATAAATTACGCTTTGAAATTGAGTACGATGATATCGTGCTTAAAGAAGATTAGGGCCATTGGGCCTATAAATTCGAGGCTCGATTAACAAATATTAAGACGTATGCCATTAATCATGAGTCTTTTTTATGTGCTGCGTGTCATTTTCAAGGTTGGCCTGAGCTTTTTTGATTCGGGGGGATTTTTTCACGATATAAAGACTGGACAGAATATTAAAATTGCGTTAGACTATTCTATTAGACCTCTCTAAATATGGTGAACATAGAGGGGTCGGGGATGTATAGCTGTTTGGCATAAAACTATCAGCAAACGGAATTGACATGTATCAGATAGGCCAAAAACAACTCGACGGATCGGCACTTTCCTTCGAGCTATTTCTTGAATCAATCGGGGTAATCGCAGTAGTTACGAACTTCAGACGTAATTGCGCGGGATTCTGGCGTTCTTACAAATGGCTGATATTGCTGCTGAGTGTTGGGCTGTTGTGTGACGCGGTCAGCACCATCGGATTTATGGAAGAGCTTGGAATCGAGGCGGAACTGAATCCGAGCGTCAGAGTCTTGTCCTATACCTTTGGCATTACAGCGGGACCTTTACTGGGGGCGGTTTTGAAAGCGGGGATATGCTGCGCAATCTGTGTTTACTATCGCAGATTTGCGCCATACATGTTTTGTTGTGCCACGTTCGCATACTTTTTCGCAGCGTGGTTTAATGTATGGGGGATATATTTAACCGCTCATTACTTCTGCGGTTGAATCTGTTTCAGCTCAGCTCGTACTTTGGGCAGGCTCTGGGGGTATTTTTCCTGGATGAGTTTTACGAGCTTTTCGCGGACTTCGCATCGCAGGGTCCATGCGGTAGAGGCATCGACAGCGCTCATTAAGGCCCTTAGCTCGATGGCTCGTTCGGTAGTGTTGGTGACCTGCAATACGCAGACCTTCTGGTCCCAGTGTTCGGATTCTTTTAGAATCGTGTGCAACTGCTCGCGGACGGTGTCGATGGGTACGGTGTGGTCAACGTAGATATAGACGGTGCCGAGTAAATCGGCGGTCTGCCGAGTCCAATTCTGGAACGGTTTTTCGATGAAATAAGTGATTGGCACTATCAGCCTTCTCAGGTCCCAGATTTTTACGACGACATAGGTAAGGGTGATTTCCTCGATTCGCCCCCACTCGTTTTCGACGATAACGACATCGTCAATTCGAATCGGCTGAGTGAAAGCAATCTGTATTCCGGCAATGAAGGTTCCGATGGTTTTTTGAGCGGCTATTCCAACGATGACTCCAATGATGCCGGCTGAGGCCAGTATTGTAGTGCCAAGCTGACGGACCTTGTCAAAGGTCATTAAAATCGTTCCAAGGGCAAGTATGCTGACTACAACTGTGACAATTCGCTTGAGGACTCTGAACTGTGTGTGGATTTTGCGGGCCTGGAGATTATCTTTCCGGCTGACGTCGAACTGATGCGCTATGTAGCCTTGAAGCACATCGACAATTCTTATAACCAGCCAACAAATAAGTGCTACAAGGAGCAAACCAATCAGGTGTTGCTGAAAAGGCAGCCATTGCTGGGGACTTACCTGGGGCAGGCCAAGTCTAACGATGATTGCAACGGCTGTCCATATCAACGGCCTGCAGCAGTATTTGACAATGAGATTGTCCAGCGGGGTTTTGGAATATTTGGTATGCAGAGACAGGATTCTATAAAGAACAAAGTGGCTAATTAAGCCGCCTGCTAGGGCGCCAACATATAACCAGAGCCAATTACTCATGTTGATTCCTCACAAAATTGTTATTAAAGCCGGTAAGGGTCCTGCCGGCATATTACCGCGTTGAGCATATAAAGATAATCCGACAGCAGGCGGGTGATGAGGAATTTTTGCCTGACTGTTTCTCTGGCCTGCCTGCCGAGATTTTCTCTGTCTTTGGGATTCTTCAGTAAATGAACGATGCGCTCGGCAAAACCATCGTTGTCGGTTGGTTCGAGCAGATAACCGTTTTTGTCGTCCTGAATCTGGACCGGAATTCCGCCGACATTAGAAGCAACCACAGGCGTGCCCTTCCACATAGCTTCGGTAACTGAAAGGCAAAAACCCTCTCTTGTGGATTTTTGAATGATGACGTCGGAGTATTTCTGTATGGAGTTTACGAGGACCTCATTATTACCGACCACGAAAATAATGTCTCCGGTTTTTACGTAGCGATTGGCTTTCTTATAAATCTTCTCATACATTCTCAGTCCTTCGGGGTCGTCACTGGCGACGTTGTAGCAGAAGACAAGTCGGCAATCGACCTTTTCTTTTACCCTTTTGAAGACGTCTATAACTCCTTCGGGGTCTTTCCAGGGGTCAAGCCTCGAGACCTGAGTAATAAACGGTTTATCGGTAGGGACATTGGCCCTGGAAAGATGCTCCTGAATTGTCTTTTCCGAGATGTCTCTGTTCTTTGGGCTTAAGGGATTGATAGCGGGAAATATTAGTCTCTGGTCGACCGGCAAGTCTTTCTTGAAGTATTTCTCACTTGAGAACACGACCTGGTCATACTTTAACAGAAATCCTTTTAGGAAATCCCAAAGTTCCTGGTTCGGAGTTGTCAGGTCTATGTGACATCGCCAAATCCACGGCTGGCGT
>CAZNXD010000128.1:0-1669 GCA_964576935.1 uncultured Pirellulales bacterium
GCAGCTACTGCTTTGGCAAGGCAGTGGGATGATGATGGGCCGCATTTGATTTATATACCAGAACGCGGCATCTCGATGGAGCAGTTTGTTGGTGACGTTGAAGGTGTCTATAAGAAGCTCGGCAGATGTGTTGTAGCAGTCAGTGAAGGGATATGCGATACTGACGGTGTTCTGTGGACGAAGAAGATATTGGAAATTGATGAGATAGATGCTCATGGAAATATTCAGCTTTCGGGCACCGGGGCGCTAGCGGACTTTTTGTCATCTCAGGTTAAAGCCAAGCTCAAAGTTAAGCGAGTTCGCGCCGACACATTCGGATACATCCAAAGAAGCTTTGTCGGTTTTCAGTCGCCTGTAGATGTCGATGAGGCCCGCAGGTGCGGCAGAGAAGCGGTGAAATTATCGATGGATGAGCAGAGCGGGTCGGTAGCTATAAAACGTCTTGCAGACGGCGATGATTATGAGGTTGAAATTTTCTGTACCGAGCTTCGCAACGTCGCTGAAAAGAGTAAAGTAATGCCTGATGAATTTATCAACGCCAAAGGCAACGGCGTTACCGAGGCGTTTATAAAATACGCACAACCGCTAACCGGTGAACTGCCAAAGACATATTACCTGGGTAATCATCCGAAGGTTTGAATGGATTTGACCCTTAAATGATAAAGACAAAAATCGTCGCCACACTTGGGCCAGGATGCAGAACGGCAGAGGCCATCAGGCTGATGGTCGATAACGGCGTTGATGTGTTCCGGCTGAACTTTTCGCACGGCACGCTCGAAGAACACCGTCATATATTAGAGCAGGTAAATACCGTACGGCAACAGCATCAGCATACGATTGCTGTTATGGGGGATTTGTGTGGTCCAAAGATACGCCTCGGTAACATCGAGCCGCCTGTGCAGCATATCGATGCCGATAGTGAAATAACTATATTCACCGGCGACGAGCAGCCCCGGCCAGGCTATGTCGGGACCAACTACGAGAGCTTTACACGAGACGTGAAAGTTGGCGACCGCGTTTTGATTGACGATGGCCAAATCGCCCTGCAGGTAGCAGAAAAATCTGAAAGCAAAGTGGTTTGTCGTACGATAATTGGTGGCACACTTCAAAGCCGAAAGGGAATCAGCCTGCCCGATTCGAATGTAAGTGCTGCTTCAGTGACGCCGGCCGATTGGCAGTGTGTTGACTGGGCAATAGAAAATAAACTGGACTTTCTGGCGTTGAGCTTTGTTCGCAGCGGTGATGATATCAGGCAATTGGCTGATTACCTGCGGCAGAAAGGCTCGGATATTAAGCTGATTGCCAAGATAGAGACACAGGCCGCCCTTAAGAATATTGATGATATTATAGAGGCCAGTGACGCGATACTTATAGCGCGCGGCGATTTGGGTGTTGAGATGGACCTGGCGGAGGTCCCACTGATTCAGAAAAAGATTACCCATATGTGCAGACGCTGCGGCAAGCCGGTAATCGTCGCTACGCAAATGTTGCAGAGTATGATAAATAATCCTGTTCCGACCCGTGCCGAGGTCTCCGACACAGCTAACGCGATAATGGATTTCACCGACGCGGTAATGCTTTCAGGTGAAACCGCGGTCGGTAAATATCCTGTTGAAGCGGCTAAGACAATCCGACGCATCGCAAAAGTCACCGAAGCCTACCTCGACGG
>CAZNXD010000128.1:1679-5439 GCA_964576935.1 uncultured Pirellulales bacterium
TCTATCCGAAGATAGTCACTTCAGAGGAATTGCTTCTGACCGCGGCAATGGTTCACAGTGTCGCCCAGATAACAGAAGATATTGACGCCAAACTTGTGGCGGTCTGGTCCCAGAAGGGCTCGAGCGCCAGGCTGCTCAGTAAGGCTCGGATTGATGTCCCCATATTGGCTTTTAGTTCGAATGAGCGAGTATCTCGACAGATGTGTCTGCATTACGGAGTTATGCCGAGATGCAGAGCTGTTCCGTCCGACACTGAAAAGTTTACCCGAATGGTAGATGAGTTGGTCCTGGAACGCGGCTGGGTGCGCGAAGGTGACATGATTGTGCTTGTAGCAGGCGAGCCAATCGGGGCGGCAGGTACGACCAATGCCATAATGGTACATTCTGTTACCGGCGGATGATTTCAAGTTTGTTGGCTCTAAAGCCGAAGCCTGCATAGATAAAGTCTCTATAGGTGCTGCGACAGTGACAATGGAAAAACTGGATTTCACAATCCAAACACTTGGCGAATCGAAGATTCAGTCGCCTGTACTGCTTTCAAAGATAATGGGCGATTATGTAGCCAATTATGTCAAAGATTCGCAGCGAATACTCTATGACATTGAATCCGACAACAGCTCGAACTCTGAACAATTGGACATGGCCGGGAGGCTTGAGCTGGCGGGGCCAAGGGAGAAGATATACTTTGAGCCGTCTGCGGTTAAAGCTGCTATTGTAACCTGCGGCGGACTCTGCCCGGGCATTAATGATGTCATTCGGTCAGTAGTGATGTGCCTGTGGTATCGGTACGGGACAAAGACAATATATGGCGTGCGATTCGGATACCGTGGTTTTCTTTCACAATTTGATTTGCCCATGATTGAGTTGACACCGGAAAAGGTGGAGGACATCCACTTCAGAGGGGGAACTATCCTTGGCTCTTCGCGCGGCTATGGCGATTGTACTTCTGAGATAGCTGACGCTTTGGAGCAAAAGAATATCAACATGCTCTTTGCAATCGGCGGTGACGGAACTCAGAGAGCCGCCTTAAAACTCTCGGAAGAGCTGTCGCGCCGAGACCTTAAAATCGCGGTTGTTGGTATACCCAAAACAATCGACAACGATTTGAGTTTCATTCAGCAATCGTTTGGCTTCGAGACAGCCGTTTCCAAAGCTGTCGATTCGGTCGCCGCGGCTCACGTCGAATCGCACGACGCGATTAACGGTATTGGAATCGTTAAGGTAATGGGACGTGAATCCGGCTTTATCGCGGCTAATACCGCCCTTGCAATCAACGACGTCAATTTCGTTTTAGTTCCGGAGGTTCCATTCGACCTTGACGGACCTAACGGATTGCTCAGCCATCTTCAAAAGAGACTCGAAAGGCGAAGACACGCGGTTATCCTCGTAGCTGAAGGCGCCGGACAAAAGCTGATGGAATTGGATTCAACTTTGACCGATGCTTCGGGAAACAAACGGCTTGGTGATATAGGTCTCTATCTGAAAGAAAAAATCAGCTCGTATTTCAGCAAGATGGGCATGGAAATCAATCTTAAGTATATCGACCCGAGCTATATCATTCGCGGCGCTGCTGCCAATCCTTATGATTCAATCTACTGCGCTCGGCTTGGGACTAACGCGGTGCACGCCGCTATGGCGGGAAGAACAGGTGTTCTTGTAGGGCTTGTTCATAACCGGCTTGTCCACGTGCCGACCCGACTGGCTGTTTCAAGAAAAAACAATATCGACCCGGACAGTGACCTCTGGTTAAGTGTCACCGAAGCTACGGGCCAACCCCTCCTGATGAAGAACTAATTGTTCTACTATCAATCCCCCGGTTCAACTAATCTATGTAAATAACGCTTCGACGAAGGTCTCGGGGTCGAATTCGGCGATGGCCTCGGGTTTTTCGCCGAGACCGACAAATTTGACCGGGATATCGAGCTGGTCTTTAATAGCTATAACAATTCCACCACGGGCGGTGCCGTCCAGCTTTGCCAGAAAGATACCGCTCACGTCGATGGCCTGTGTGAACATCTTGGCCTGGACGATTGCGTTCTGGCCGGTCGTGGCATCGAGCACCAATAGCACTTCATGAGGGGCATTGGGAATCTTTTTGGTGACCACGTCACGGATTTTGGTCAGTTCTTTCATAAGGTCTTTTTGGGTGTGCAGCCGCCCTGCTGTGTCGAGTATCAGATAATCAACCTCTCTGGCCGAAGCGGCTTCACAGGCATCGAAAGCAACCGCGGCTGGGTCGGAACCGCTTTTTTGTTTTACTATCTGAACGCCGATGCGCTCGGCCCAAATGGTTAACTGTTCAACGGCTGCGGCTCGGAAGGTATCACAGGCAGCAACGATGACCTTTTCATTGTTTCGGCTGAGAATGTAAGCAAGTTTGGCAATGCTGGTAGTCTTGCCGGAGCCATTGACGCCGGCGACCAGTATCACAGTCGGCGGATTCTGGGCATAGTTTAATTGTCTGTCGCGGTGCGGCCAATACGCTTTAATGTGGTCCTTCAAAAAAGGAATGATATCGTCGGTGGTTGCTATTGCGCGACTGCGATAGGCGTTTCTCAACTCTGTTACGAGCTTGTCGGTCGTCTCAACGCCGATATCGTCGCTTATCAGAGTTTCTTCGAGCTCGTCAAGCATCTGCTCGTTAATATCTCTGCCCAGTGTTAAAACCGCGGATAATGACGAGCTGATTTTATTGCGCGTTTTGCCGAGTCTGTCTTTGAGATAATCTACTGTCTTGGTGAAAATGCCCATATGTTTTACCCTTATGTCGATTTCAGGCAAGGAGTTTCGCACATCTTCGAGCAAATATCAAGTTGAATTCGGCCATCGTAACCACAAACAGCCGCCGGTTTTAGGGAAGCTTTTTTAGTTGTATTTTATTTAGCGTTTTTTTATGCAATCTTAACATTTTCCTTTTGACAATTGTCTCGGCTGCGATTAGATTTCAACTTACCTTTTCTTGCGGGAAGAGCTTGCTACAAGCCATCAGGAGGCCCATTCGGGGCAAATGTTTAGTTTAAGGGAGTATGTTGTTTTGTGCTTATTCAATCTCTGCTGAGATTGTTAAGAGGAGCTGAGATTGGCAACGCGTGAAGTTGAGAAGATATTCACAAAAATAGTCGAGCGGGCAAAGGAACTCGACCCCACTAATACGCGCAAGTGGTTCGACGAACTGCGCGTTATTTATCTCAGCGGCGGTAATCTTCAAATCGGCTGTCCCAACGAAGCAACATCGCAATTTCTCCGTGATAACTGCAGTAAAAACTTTACCCTTGCAGCCCAGCAAATCACCGGTCATCTTGTCTCGGTGGATTTCGTCATTTGGGATGGGCAGAAAAGCCGCGAAATTACTACAGTCGCCTCTAATTTTAAGTTGCACCCGGATTATACATTCGAAAATTTTGTGGTCGGTCCGAGCAATCGTTTGGCCCATGCCAGCTGTGTGGCCGTTAGCAATTCGCCGGGAGATACCTACAATCCTCTGTTCATTTACGGCAACTCAGGGCTGGGTAAAACACATTTGTTACACGCAGTCTGTATCGAAGCCAAGTCAAGGTACGACAATGAGGCCATTGCGTTTCTTAGCTGTGAGGAGTTCGTTAATAAATTCATTCAGGCAATAGAGGCCGGCAATCTCGCCGGCTTTCAAAGTCAGTTCAGGAATGTCGATACCCTGGTTATCGATGACGTCCAATTTTTGAGCGACCGCGAACACAGCCAGGAAGAGTTTTTCCACACTTTTAACGCGCTCTATAATAAC
>CAZNXD010000129.1:0-5425 GCA_964576935.1 uncultured Pirellulales bacterium
TGATATTCGGCCATTTCGGGTTTCCAAGAATGGGTATCGCCGGCGCCGCATGGGGGACGTTCATCGGTATGACCGTCGGGGCTGCTGTGCGGATGACCGCCTTTCTTCTCGGCGGTATTAACGAACGTTACAAGAGTCGAAAGAGTTTTGGCATCGATTTACCGCGGATTGTCGACCTTGTGAAAATCGGTTTCCCGGCAGGTCTGGCTTTGATGATAGGCGTTGCGGCGTGGGGTACGATACTGTTCGGCCTTATCGGCAGATTTGGTAAAGAGCCTCTTGCGGCGACCGGCGCGGTTCTTTCATGTATGAACGTTTCGTTCATGCCCATCGTAGGTATATCTACGGCGCTAACCGCGGCGGTCGGTAAATCCATCGGCAGCGGTCGAAAAGAACTGGCCATGAAGCAAACGGCTGTCTGCGTACGAATAGCACTTGTTTATATGGGTCTTATTGGAGTATGCTTCTTTTTGTTCAGAGGCCCTATCATGAAGTTTTGGGCACCATTTGACGATAAAGTTGTAACGGCGGGCATTAATATACTGATTTTCGCAGCTTTGTTTCAGCTTTTTGATGCACTTGCAATAATCTATATAGGTGCGCTTCGCGGCGCGGGTGATACTGTTTGGCTGGCAGGTGTTTCAGCAGTCGCTGCGATTCTTATACTTGGAGTCGGCGGATTTTTAGTCGTTGCATTACTGCCCGGATTTGGTGAATTAGGCCCATGGGCCGCAGCACTTGTGGAGATTATGTTTGTCGGTCTGGCAAATCAATGGAGGTTTAAGAGTAAGAGATGGATGCGAATTGATTTGTTCAAGCGGCGCGGCGTAGAGACGGCAGGTGAGATAGGACCTGTAGTGGAATAATATGTGGAATAATATTAGGAAAGCTGACTGTGATCGAAAAAATAAAACTTAATTTGACCATTTGGCTGACGCTTAATCTGACAGTACTGGCTATCGGCGCGTATAAGCCCCTTGCGAATGAAAATACAGACGGTCTGTATGTCAAGTCGATTGAGCAGACATTGCGGCTGGAACCCGATGAAGTGGATTTGGGAACGGCTGCCCTGATAGTAGCTGAGGAATGGTCTGAGCTGGTACACGGCCGAAGGTATCAGCAGAAACTCGATGATATGGCATATGAGATTCGTGACCGTATCGAGAAGGAAGGATTGCAGAACAGCTATAAAGCGGTCCAAGTTATAAATGATTACTTATTCAACGAACTTGGATACGAGTCGGTTAAAGAAGCAACTGATGCGAATGATTTGTTTCTTCATTCGGTGATGGACAGAAAAAAAGGTTATTGCCTGAGTCTGTCGATTCTTTATCTCGCGCTTGGTGAACGGTTGGGGCTGCCTTTGTATGGAGTTGTTGTGCCGGGCCACTTTTTTGTCAGATACGACAAGGGCCCAGTACGATTTAATATTGAGACAACCGGCAAAGGCGGTTATGCAAACGATGAGCATTACATCACAAGATTCAATGTGCCTGATAACGACCACGACAGCATATACATGCAAAACCTTAATAAGATGCAGAGCCTCGGGTGCTTGTTTAATAATCTGGGCAATGTTTATAGTGACGAAGGAAACATCGATGCGGCGCTTAAGGCGCTGGAAAACGCGGTAAGGATAAATCCTTCGCTTGCAGAGTCACGAACAAACCTCGGTAATATGTATTTGCAAAAAGGTCGAATTGACGACGCGGTATACAATTACCGGCAGGCACTGTCTATAAATCCTGATGACGCAAAAACTTACAACAATCTCGGTAATGCTTACCTCGAGCGGGAGTGGTTTAACGAGGCCATCGGGGCATATACGAAATCTCTGACTCTGGATAATAATTCGGTAGAGGCGCGGATGAATATCGCAACGGCCTATAGCAAACTGGGACTGGCTGAAAAAGCGGCTGTATTTTTAAGAGAAGCAATCTCAATGCAGCCGCGTAAGAGCACCCTCTATAGTCAGCTCGGCGGAGTCTATTACAATGCGGGCAAGTACGACAAGGCAATGAAAGAATATAAGAGAGCCCTGCACATCAACTACAACGATGCCGAAGCGCATTACGGGATGGGGCTTTGCTATAACAAGCTGGACATGGTCAAGAATGAAATCATCTCGTACAAAAACGCCCTGGCGGCAAAACCGGATATGGTAGAAGCATTGGCCAATCTTGGTAACGCATACTTTGTTCAGGAAAAATACGACAAAGCTGTTAAGCAATACGAAAAAGCGGTGGCTTTAGCACCGGATGACCACACACTTTATTATAACCTCGGGGCCGCGTACACGAATGAGAAGATGTTTAAAAAGTCTGTCGCGGGATATTTAAAGGCAGTTGAGCTGAATCCCGATATGGGTGATGCGCACAACGGCTTGGCCTATGCGTTTTACAAGCTAAAGAATTATCCCGAAGCATATAAACATATCTTAAGGGCCGCACAACTCGGTGTTCAAGTCGACCAGAAGCTGCTCAAAACTATCGAGCGGAAGATGCGCTAATACCGATAAAAAACTTCAAAAAAATGTCCTTCCCATGAACTTTTCCTGAGACTTGTACGTAGTTTTAGCATATATTCTTTAGAGCTTGGCGAATTATTACACTTCAAAAATCTCTTTTGGGAGGCATGAAAATGGAACGCGCAATTCGAACAATAGTATTAAGCATTCTGATAATCACTATTTTGTCAACTTCGTCAGGTTTCGCGACACAGACAGACAAACCACAAGCTGAGAGTGAAATTTCGCAGATTGCTCTTTTCAAAAACGGCTTAGGGTACTTTCAGCAAAAGGTTATCTGTCCCGATGATGCAGCACTATTCAGTTTTACACCCGCGGCGGCTGCGTCACACGGAACGTTTTGGGTTTCTTTCTCCGACCAGGTTGAGCTTAAAAGTCTAAACGCCAAAATAATAGACACCGAGACTTTCAGAGCGGCAACATCGATCGCTGAAATAATCAAGGCCAACATCGGCCGCCCGGTTACTTTGCTTGTGAGCGATGAAAAAATTACAGGGAAAATAAAGTTTTTTGCCGACAACCCCAAACCGATAGAGCCTAATCCGTATCAGCCCGGCCCTGGTGGGACAACCGAACGCAACCGGGGTCATTGGTACCCCTCGCCGGCTAACCTGGCTATCATTGAAACAGACCAGGGAGATATCTGCATCAATCCGCATAGTATTACCAAGGTCGAATTTCCTGGAGGCTCACCGGAAAACAGCTTCCCGACGAAATCTGAAAAAATGGTTCTCGATGTACAACTTGACAAACCTGCCGATGGTAAGCCTCTTTCGGTAAGCTATCTGGCCAAGGGCATAACATGGGCGCCGAGTTATATGATTGATATCTCCGATAGTAAAAAGGCGCAGCTCAGCAGCAAAACAGTTGTAATTAATGAAGCGGCCGACCTTGATAATGTAACGTTGCAGTTGGTGACCGGTTATCCGAACCTGCAGTTTGCGGATATTCTAAGCCCTCTGGCAAAGAAGGAAGATTTGGCGCAGTTTCTACAGGCCTTGAATCAGGGCCAAAGTGCACAACGTCGCGGCCGAATGGATAATGTCGTGATGTATCAATCTGCTGAGGCCTATCAGCCCCTTGGGATGGAGGGCGACTATGCGACTCCAGCATACGGTGCGGCGAAGCAGGGAACAGTTGCCGAGGACCTTTTCTTCTATCCGGTCGAGAAAGTAACGCTGGGCCGCAATGAGACCGGCTATTATCCGCTCTTTACCGAGTCAGTACCGTATGAGCACATCTACAAATGGGACATCCCCGACTATATCAATGAAGAAGACGGGTACCATTACAACCGCCGTAATGAACAGCAACAGGACATAGAAGAAGTATGGCACTGCGTGAGGCTGGAGAACAAAAGTAGCCTGCCGTGGACGACTGCGCCGGCACAGATTGTAAAGGCAGGTATGATTCTCGGCCAGGATACGCTGAAGTACACGCCTCTGGGCGGGGAGAATGATGTCCGTATCACTCAGGCGGTCAACGTCAAGGCCCAGCAGGTGGAAAATGAAATCGAGCGGAAGCGCGACGCGGCACAGATGTACGGCCGTCACTTCGATTTGATAACCATCGAAGGCAATCTTTCAGTAATCAATTTTCAGGACAAGAATGTAAAAATCGAAGTGTCCAAAATTCTGTCCGGCGAGATCAAAACGGCTCAGCCGGAGGCTGAAATTAAGACCCTGGCCAGGGGCCTTAGGAGAATGAATTCTACCAGAAAGCTGACCTGGACAATCGAGCTTGAACCAAAGCAAACCAGCAAGATAACCTATACATACGAGGTATACATCCGCCGTTGACGGGACGTAAGGCCGGGAAAGCAGCTTCGATAGAGATGGGGGCGACAAAAAGCGTTGATGTTACGCCCTGGAGGGAGTATATTCTGTCCATACTAAGGATTATTGGAGAGAAACTATCGTGGACAGAATCAGGATACTACTAACGTCAATTATAGTGCTTTGCTCGTGTTTTGCGGCTATGGGCGAGGACCTCGAACCGAACGAGCTGTCGGCGTATTACGGCTTCAAAGAGATGGAGATGGTCAAGCTGGACTGGGGGATTAAGGCGCTTCAGATTACAGACATCAACGGTGACGGCAGAAAAGATATTGTCATTGCCAACAACTTTAGGTCGAGAATCGAAGTCCTAATCCAGAAGGAACAGATTGGCCCGGAAGAGGCGACGGTAGCGGTGGACCCGGAAGACGTGGATATAAACGCGCTCGAACCGCCTACTCGTTTTGATAAGCAGCCGATAGCAGTGTCACAAAAGATTTTTAGTCTGGTGTGCGGCGACCTTAATTCAGATGGTATGATCGACCTGGCATTTTACGGCGAGCCCAAGGGGTTGTATGTGTTACTGCAAAAAGGCAAAGAAACTGCGGATGAAACAGACGGCAAGCTAAGCTGGCGAACGAGAAAGAAAATAAAGATTGACGACGGACTGCTAACACCCTATGCGCTGGTTTGTGCGGATTTTAATAATGACGGACTCGATGATTTGGCGTTAGCCGGACGTGATGTTATCTATTTAATTCTGCAAAAAACCGATGGAACACTCGCCGAGCCGGTTAAGTACCCAAGCACATCGCAATTGAGAGCTATCGAGCCGGCCGATTTGAACGCAGACAATATAAACGATTTGGTAATGGTCGTTAGCGAACTTGAAAAACCCATACATGTCCGCTTTGGTATGCCGGGCGGTCAGTTGGGGCCGCAGGTTCAATTATCCGCCGAGACACCGTGGGCAATGGAATTTCACGACATCGACTCAGTGCCCGGAGAAGAAGTCCTCACCGTCGACGGTGTCAGCAAGCGGCTGATTTGCTATAAGCTGGTAAGTGAAGTTGAACAAGAGACCGATTGGCCTGTATTGTTCTACCCCTTAGCATCAGGCCAG
>CAZNXD010000130.1:0-5415 GCA_964576935.1 uncultured Pirellulales bacterium
AATGCGAAATCTAACTGGTTGAGGGCCCGCTATGCTGGGGTCCGATTTGGGGATGTTTTTTATCGATTCCAGAATTTTGATATTTAGCTTTTTACTGATTTTCGTACTGGCGGCGCTGAGTCCGGGAGAGTACGGCGGCGGCAGCGGTACGGCAGAGGAGCCATACCTTATATATACCGCCGAGGAAATGAACGAGATTGGTTTGAACCCTGGGGATTGGGGCAAGCATTTTGCACTGATGGCGGATATAAACATGAGTGGGTACGGCGGCACAGGGTTCAATATGATAGGAGATTATGCTTCCTACGAACCTTTTAACGGAGTTTTTGACGGCATGGGTCATACGATTTCCAACTTTAGTTTTTCAACCAGCGGATTTGGAATAGGGCTATTCAGTTATGTCAGCGGCCAATCGGCACAGGTCAAAAACGTTGGATTGATAGATCCTTTTGTCGGCGTGCCGGGCAGCGGTATTTCTAAAGCACCGTTAGTCGGCGTTTTGCAAGACGGCAGTATAAGTAATTGTTGGGTCAGTGGTGGTTATGTGTTCGGCTACAGCATTGTTGGCGGTATTGTCGGAGATAATAATGGAGGAACTATTTTAAATTGTTATTCGGATATTGTAGTAACGGCTTCGAATTCTGATGCCGGCGGGTTAGCCGCAGTAAACTCAGGGAGTATAGAGAATTGCTATTTTACAGGTCAGGCACAAGCGGAATATAATAACGCTGGTGCAATTGTTGGGGTAGATGACGGTGGTACTTACATAGGGTGCTTCTGGGATGAAACGGTTGCAGGTGATTATAACGGTATCGGCAATTTGGAGCCCGACCCTTTGGGTGTGATTGGTGAATCGACAGCTAATATGCAAACTGCAACTACTTTTATAAGCGCCGGCTGGGGTATGCTCAGTCCGACTAATACGCCGCTGGTAAACGTCTGGCGGATGTGTGAGGATGGTCTGGATTATCCGTCTCTGGCGGTGGAGTTTAGCAGAGCTGACTTTGCCTGCCCCGACGGCGTTGGTGTGTCCGACCTTGCGGTGCTGGCTGAGTATTGGTTGGTAGTTGAGCTCGAAGTTGATGTTGATTTTAAGCCGGACAATTTAATCAATATGAAGGACTGGGCGGTGTTTGCCGCAGCATGGCGAAGCAAGACCGGGGATGGGAACTACAACGCCGATGTTGATATTGTGTTTGATGGTGAAATTGAGTGGGAGGATTTGGAGCTGTTTGTCGACTACTGGCTAATGCGGGGCAGCTACTATCTTAAGGCCGACATCGAACCGTATGGCGGTGATGGGATAGTCAATGGACGTGATTACGCGACGTTTGCAGGTCAGTGGCTTGGTGGCGATTAGTCCTTATCAAAGATATCATTCCACCGGCGCATCTTTCGTTTTTTCCAGAGACCTTTGTGGTAAGCGTAACTGGTAATCAACGGCAGAACAGTTGTTGCTTCGGCATAGACCATTTGTTCGGCGCCGGTATCGACCTTGCCCCAGCTTGAGGCTTCTTTCAGAGTTGAGCTCGAACAGGCGCCGTCGCGGGCATCGGCGACGGTAATCTGCACGGCGTATTTGTGCATGGGAACTTCTTTGCCCAGGACTTCTGCGCAGACGACAGTATCCTGAGCGAAGTTTTTCGGCACGCCGCCTCCTATCATAAATAATCCGCTAATGTCGGAGCGCATCTTTATCTCGGTAAGCTCGCGGAAATCTCTGACCGAATCGATAGTGACGTGTGAGTCGCGTCTTTCGTACTGGTGCTTTACCAGTCCGAAGCCTGCGCTGGAATCGGTAAAGGCCGGGCAGAATATCGGGACGCCCTTCTCATAAGCGGTTTGAACCAGCGAGTCTTTCTTTTTAGCATTTTTCGTAAGGTGTTTGCCCATCTCGATTAGAAACTGCCTGGATGAATACGGCTTGGCGGGCAGTGAATCGGCGATTTGCTTTACCGTGTTGTCGCAGGCCTGGAGCTGCTGCTCGTCGATGTAGGTGTCGTAGATTCGGTCGATGTAAAGCTCGCGAAGTTTTGAGTCGTCGACATATGGGCTGCCCTTGTAGTGCTTAAAGCCGAGGGCCTCGAAGAAGTCCATATCAACGATAGTTGCGCCGGAAGCGACGATAGCGTCAACCATATTGCAGTTGACCATATCAACGTAGATTTGCATGCATCCGGCTGCGCTGGAGCTGCCCGCGATGCAGAGAATTATTGTACAGTCGGGGTCGCTCAGCATTGTGTTGAGGATGTCGGCGGCATTGGCGGCGTCGCGCGAGCTGAATGACATTTGGCGCATCGAATCGATAATCACAGTAGAGTCGAACGATTTGATATCGATGTGCTTAACGGGTTCTTTGAGGTAATCTTTCTTTTCCATTTTATTTGCTGAATTTGTAACTGAGTGTTTTGTAAATTAGTTTTGCCGCCAGAAAGTCCGGGGCCTTGTTATTTTCGTTCGGGCAAAGCTCGACCACGTCGAAGCCGACGACGTTTCTATTATTACAGACGGCCCTGAGTAATGCCAGCACATCGTGCCATAAAAGGCCGCCCGGCTCGGGCGTTCCGGTCGAGGGCATAATCGACGGGTCGAAAACATCGAGGTCAATCGTTATGTAAACATGCTCGGAGAGCCTGGTTATGACGTGCTCGACCCAGCCGGTCTTTCCGATAATATCTTTTGCGAATAATACTCTGCTTTTGTCAAGCTGTGGCAATTCTTCCGCGCACATGCTTCGGATGCCGAGTTGCACTGTTGGGGCAATTTCTTTTGCCCTGGCCATGACACAGGCGTGATTGAATTTTGAGTCTTCGTATTCATCACGCAAATCGGCGTGAGCATCGAGCTGCAGTACGGTCAAATCCCTGAACGCTTCGGCGTGTGCTTTTATCGAACCGATGCTGACCGAGTGCTCGCCGCCGATGGTTACGATAAATTTTTCTTTGGCAATGTGCTGAGCGATTTGTTGCTGAACGGCTTGAATCATTTTTTCAGGCGAAGTGCGTTCTGTTACAGGTTCGGCGGTGAAGATGCCCTGCTTATAAATTTCGCTGTCGGTTTCGATGTCGTAGAGCTCCATATTGGCCGAAGCTTCGATAATAGCAGCGGGGCCAATATCTGCGCCTTTTATCCATGTACTTGTGCCGTCGTACGGGACCGGCAGTACGACTACCTTAGCGGAATCGTACGCTGAGTATTTATTTTCGATATCGCCGAAGTTGATGCTTTCGGTCATTCGATAAGCCTCTGTGATATGTGCCTGTAGATTAGTCGAACAGGAACATAGCGACCGCGACGACGGTTGTCCAGAGTCTCTGCTGGCCTCTGGCGGTCTGCGTTATGTTACTTGTTCGAATGATAAGGCCGCTGGATTGATATTCCTGTTCCTTCTCACTCCAGGCCTTGTCGGGGTCGACCTCGATTCCTAATGTTGTACCGAGCATTCCCGCGGCGAGGTCTTCGGCCATATCGGCGGCCTGCTGCTGGTTCATGCCGTGGCCGTGTACTTCCGAGAGATAGCCCCAGTTCGATTTGTCCTTAGGTACAGCTATGCCGATTGAAGAAGCAATCAGCCTGCCGTGCTCATTAGTACCGGCGCGGGCCATGACACAAAAACAAATCGAGCCTGGCGTCAGTTGGGCCAGGCCGGCCTCTCTGCTGATAATTTTGCACTTGGGCGGCAGAATAGATGATACCTGTACGAGGTTCTGCTGAGCGATGCCAGCTTTTCGCAGGGCTTCCTCGAAGGATTTGAGCTGGTATTTGTGCTGGCCTACGCCTTTTGTCAAAAATGCCTTTGTTGGTACCAGGCTTTCCATTTGGCTTCTCCTTCACAGGTAATCTCAATGCGCCCAGCGCCAATCGGAGCTGGAATTCTCCCTTTAAGTAAGCGCAGCCGGGCGATGCGAAATTATATACCGATAGTGTAATTTGGCAACAAAAAATCGTGGCCGGAACTAATTGCGGAGCTGGGCGGTTAACCAATATTAGAACTGTTTTACGAAGCAGAGGCCGGAGGCTGGTTCACCGCCGGTTGTTGCGGTAAGAGGCATGAGTTGAAAACCGGCAAGCTCAAGTTTTTTGTGCTTGCCTGCGACGGTGTGGCCAACGACCCAGCCTAAGGCGGCGCCGAAGACGACATCACTCGACCAGTGGTCGCCCTCGTCAATCATTCTATATCCGACGAGTGAAGCCAAAACATAAGCAGGGATACCGACCTTCGGGCCGTAGAACTCATCCAGAACAGCAGCGACTGTGAATGAGCTCGAGGTATGGCCGCTCGGCCAGGCCCATCTTTCGCCGTTGGGATTGTCGTTATCGCGAGCAGCTTTTAGGCCGACGGTAACCATTCCGTTAATTGCTAAAGCAGTCATCATTGTCCAGGCCCTTTCTTCGTTTAGCCTGTCGTTGGCATCGACAGCCAGGGCGTACCACAGGCCGGTTGCTGCGAAGTGCGTGGCGGGACTGCCCGCGAAGTTGAGTGACTCGCCAAAAAAACCGTCAATAACACGGTGATTTTCAAAGCTGTCCTGGAGCTGGTCGTCGGCTCTGGTGTTGTGCATTGCGATACTGGCTCCGCCGGCGATTGCTAACAGCCAGAGATTGTTCGGGTCGGTGAATGTGTCTTTTGAATCTTCGATTATTCTGTCCGGCCAGGTGTGCCTGCGGTTCCATGCCGATTCGACCCAATCGCGTTTGGGCTGTGTCTGGGTTGTGTTTTGGTTAACGCAGCCTGCCGTGATTAACATCACGCAGCAGCAGATGCGGAATGACCATCCGTGGCGTTTAAGTGCTTTCATCCGTGACAGTCCTTATTCGAGCTATTCCCATTCGATAGTCGCGGGCGGCTTGCTCGAGATGTCGTACACTACGCGATTGACGCCGCGGACCTCGTTGATAATTCTGCTCGATATCGTGCCAAGTACACTGTGCGGTGTCTGCGAGAAGTCGGCGGTCATGAAATCGACCGTTTCAACACAGCGAACGGCAATTACATTTTCATAGCTGCGCTGGTCACCCATGACGCCCACGGTCGAGACCGGGATAAGAATGCACAGAGCCTGGCTAATCTTTCTGTATAAATCGGCTGATTTGATTTCATCGATGAGGATTTCATCGGCCTGCCGAAGTACCTCGAGTCTTTCAGTAGTGATATCGCCGATTATTCGCACAGCAAGGCCGGGACCGGGGAATGGATGGCGCCAAACTATGTCTTCGGGAAGGCCTAAATATTCACCGACCCGGCGCACTTCGTCTTTGAACAAGTCACGCAGCGGCTCGACTAATTCAAAGCCTAACTCGGCGGGCAGGCCGCCGACATTATGGTGAAGCTTGATATTAGCCGCGGGATTGCCGTCTTTATGGCCTGATTCGATGACATCGGGATAAAGCGTGCCCTGAGCAAGAAATTTTGCG
>CAZNXD010000131.1:0-3352 GCA_964576935.1 uncultured Pirellulales bacterium
AGCTCAGCGATTTGCCGCAGGCCCGCTGAACGGGTTTCAGAAATCTGACGTTCGTAATCAGAGTTCAGAGCATCAATTTTGGCTGCGTAATCGGAATTAAGCTGCTCTATTTGCCCCTCGTACTGTGACTTCATACTCGACAGCGCCTCGGAGTAAGTTTCTTCTTTCTCTTTGGCTTGAGTATTCAACTGCTCGATTTGCTGTGAGGCTTCTGAGAGAACCCGGTCGATTTGCTGCTCGGCATCAGACCTCGTTTGCCGCATTTCATCCTGCAATCGGCTTAGCTGGGCCTGAGCCTGAGCCTCGGTCTGTTCGAGTTTTTCTTCGAGCTGCTCAATTTGCTGCTGAGCTTGTAGTTTTTCAGCTTCCTGCTGCTCGGCATTTTCCTGCGCTCTGTTTGTCTGGGCGGTTTGTCCTTCTAACTTGTCAGCCAATTCACTGATGCGCTGTTCGTAAATTTGAGAAGCCTTTTCTGATTCATCTTTGATTTGCTTTATTGTCTCATTAAGCAATGCTTCTCTGTCACTTGCCTGCGCTTCAGCCAGTGTAATCCTTTCAGCGGACTCGGTTTGAATCCGGGCGATTTGTTCTTTGGTCTCCGATTTAATTCTCGTTACGGTTTCGTGGTAAGCATGGGCTCTTTTCTGTGACTGTTGCTCAGTTTCTTCTATCTGCTGTTGGGTCTGGGTCTGAACCTCAGCAATTTTTTGCTCATTCTCAGCTCTGAGCCCTTCGAGCTTCTGTTCATATTCGGCCTGTTGGTTTTGCAGTTGCGTCTTAAGCCCGTTTATGGCTTGGTCTGATTCATTTTCAATGTCGCTTATTTTCTGCTCATACTCGTTCTTAAGTTCCCCGACTAACTGCTGATTACTTGAGGTCAATTCGTCCACATGTTGCTCATGTTCAACTTTCAGTTGGGCAATTTGCTGCTCGTAATCACCCCGGCTGTCGCTTAGAGTTTCCTCGTAATCTCTGCGGTCCTGCTCCAATTGGCTCTCCAGCTCAGATATTCGCTGGGATGTCTCCTGCCGGAGCTGTTCAATCTGTTCTTTTGCCTGGGCCTGTTCGCGTTCGATTTGCTGGGCGGTTTCAATTCGAACCGTCGCGAGAGCTTCATCCGTCTCAGCACTTAGCCGCTGCATATTTTCGGTGTACTGCTTCTGGGCTTTGGCGGCCTGGCTTTCAAGCTGCTTTATTGTCTTTGCTCGCTGCGAGGCAAGAGTCTGGGCTTTTTCGGTGGCTTTAATTTGGATATTAAGTTTTTTCTCAAGCTCGTAGGCCTCTTTAGCCTTCTGCTTAGCGTCAGCTTCGGCCTGTGTTCTACTCTGCTGGTCGCTTTGCGCCTGTTGTTTTGCCTGTTGTTTTGCCTGTTCGCTGGCAGCGGCCTGTTTGAGGGCGCTGTCTTCGGCCTCAAGCGCCGCTTGCGCTTTAGCTTCAGCATTATGACGCAGTTCTTCCGCTTCTGATGCCCTTTGCTTAGCCTCGCCGGCAACTGTTTCGTATTCAGCGACTTTTTGCTCGGCTTGAGCCTCGATTTCGGCAATTTTCCGCTCTGTCTCGGCTTTGACTTCAGCGATTTTCTTCTCCGACTGGCTCTGGGCAATCCGGTTCTGCTGCTCGATTGTCTGGGCCGTGCGCTGCTGTATGAGTTGCAGGGCTTCGTCGTAGGAATTGGCCTTTTCCTGGAGTTGAGCTTTTGCAGTCTGCCCCTGGCGTATTGCCGACTGGGCGTGTTGTTGAGCCTGTTGTCTTGCCTGACTCTGTTGCTGAAGCTGCCTTTTAGTATGGGCAAGTTGCTGTTCAAGCTGTTCTATTTTCTGCTCAGCCAGTCGTCGAGCTTCGGCTTCTCCGGCTATCTTTTTTTCGGCCTGAGCTTTTCCAATCCTTTCGATTTCGAGCCTTGCCTGCCGCTCAATTCTCTCTTTCGCCCTTTGCTCAGCCAGCTCGGCCGCCATGGCTTTTTTTTCAGCTTTTTCTTTTGCCCTGACTTCAGCTTTTGCCTTTTTCTCTCTTAGCTTTGCCTTTCTTAAGTTGATACAGGGCACTTCTGGATGGAAAGGCCAGTGCTTTTCTCCACAGATGGGACATGTAGGAACAAATTTTTCATCCTTTGCAGGTTTGGAGTTCGACTCAGGCTGCGGTTTGTTTTGCATCGAGGACATACTTCTTTTTGTCTTATCACTTCGAAGAGGTTGAAAGCTGGCGTCTGGTTTGGACGAATCCTTTCGCTTGCTCCTGTCGAATTGTGTTGACCTTTCCTTGATACTCATGGCGCATCCATAGAACCGTCTGAACTTATATCCAGGGTTGGTTAAAAGCGGCGGTACTGTCAACCTACTCCTGGCGGTTACTATAGCATCCGGGGCAAGTTTTTCAAGGATAATCAGCCTATGAATGACGCAAACTACATAGATAGACAGCCCCGCCGGCGACAAGCATCAGGCACCACCAACTCAATTGGAAATAAGACTTTATAAGACAAGAAGTTATGGCCTGATATATCTTGGTACGGCAGCCGAACAGGGCGAACCACTACGGCAGGCTGACGTAGAATCAAGAAAGGAGCACACTAAATATGAAGACGATTTTAAACAGCAAAACGGCAATAATACTGACGCTTAGTGCAATAATGGCTATTTTCGGCTGCCAGCGTAAACAGGAGACGGCAAAAATGACAAAGCCGGTGGATTCGAATAATAAGAAAACAATCGAAAATGCGCAACAATATGAGACAGCCACTTTCGCAGCCGGCTGTTTCTGGGGCGTGGAAGAGACATTCAGAAAAACAGAGGGGGTGGTTTCGACCATGGTGGGCTATACGGGCGGCACAAAACCTAATCCTACCTATAGAGAGGTCTGCTTCAAAAACACAGGCCACGCCGAGGCCGTGCAGGTTACATACGACCCCCGGAAAATTTCATACGAACAGCTTCTTGAAGTCTTCTGGAACAATCATAACCCGACACAGTACAATCGTCAGGGCCCGGATGTCGGCGACCAGTACCGCTCTGCTATATTCTTCCATAACCCTGCTCAGGAAACAGCCGCAAAGGCTTCGAAAGAAAAACTCGAAAAAGCCGGCAGGTTTAACCGCCCCATAGTAACCCAGATTGTCCCCGCTGTGACTTTCTATCCCGCTGAAGAGTACCACCAGCGCTATCTCGAAAAACAAGGGCTTAGCGTTTGTCACTAAAAGTATTAGCGCACAGCGGGTAGCGGACAGCGTTTAGTCAAATCCTAAATTCTAAACACTAAACTCTAAACAAATTCAAAGCACTAAAAATAACAATTATTTAAACCACGGATTCACACGAATTAACACAAATTTCTTAGACGGGGATTCCGTCTTCGT
>CAZNXD010000131.1:3362-5399 GCA_964576935.1 uncultured Pirellulales bacterium
AACGCGGAAAACGCTGATTTAAAACTATTCACTAAAGACTAAAGACTAATATTTGCCACAGAGTTCACAGAGTTCACAGAGATATTATTTTTACCACGAAGAGCAGGAAGGGATTTGCTGTGGCGTCTTCGACGCCGATGTGTTCTCAGCCTAAGTTCTTTCGTAAAGCCGAGCTTATTCAAGACCTTCGGCCTCGTCCACGTCCATCAGGGACTAAAGCAAATCCTGCACGAAGAGACAGTAATTGTTTAGACGCGGATTAACGCGGATTAACACAGATTTTGTTCGTATTGCGTCGCGCGTATTGAGTATTGCGAAAAGATAATCACGGATTTTTGTTAGCCACAGAGTTCTCAGAGAGCACAGAGATTTATTATTAACCACAGATTACACAGATTACACGGATTATAGCTTGGCTGGGCGTTCTTCGAACGGCCTGTGTGTTCTTCGCCTCAAGAGCTTTCCACAAGTAAACTTGTTCGAGCTCATCGGGCTTGTCCACTACTGCTTCGCCCCGCACCAAATCTTAGAGTATTTCGTGCGGGACAGGCAGCGATGCGTCAAAGCTTCAATAGCTATACTTTACCAGGAAGGGCATGAAGAGTTTTGAATTTTGAGTGCTTAGTTTTAAGTTGTGGAATCACGAAGGAAATACATTTTCATATTTAATACTCTTACGCGTCTCGGCCATCATATCAGCGACTGTATCACGCCACTTCTTGTAGTGCTCAGTATCTTTATGTCTGGCAGGGTCATCTTTGCTGCGATAGACCTCGATGAGTAAGAAACGCTCAGGGTCATCCTCCTGCCCAAGCACATCAAAACGAGCAACGCCCGGCTCCTTAAGGCTCTGGCGGGAATTTTCAATCGAGGCGGTTTTGAATTGCTCAATTTGGCCGGGCTTTACATGGACGAATACGTGGACTGTTAACATTGCAATCTCCTTTTGAGCTGATTGATACTTGTCCGTCGTAGGCGGATTTCATAAATTGCACGGGCAGGATAAAATAGTATAGAGGATTAACTAGATTTTTTAGTTAGCTCCACATCCCCGTAGACAAGACCCTGCGTCTCTATCCCTACACCGATGAATTTACCAGTAATTCTGCTAGTGTCATTACTTAAAGAGTAAATAGAATAACCGTGTTGAATAACATCGAGATTTTTATTTCTGTATTCAATTTTAAAAAGACTTTGGTCACAAAATCCACCTTTGATATTGAGATTGATAGTTCTTCCTTTTCTATAATATGTAGCGCACCCTTTAATAGTGCGCCATCCAACCTTGCATTGCATTGTTATAGGGTATTTAATAGATTTTCCATCAGGCCCTTCAATTTGAGATATTTTGCCATCCCATTTTCCTGTTAGAGCTTTTCGTCTATTGTGGGGTATGTACACAAAATCTTTAAGTTTAAATAATGTGCTAAGAATTGAACCAACGAGAACGCCAACTAGGCCTGATATCGCACCGCTAATAATTGCCAATTTTACGAGTGTACTCATATTTGCCTTATTTCATAAGCCGCATGGGCGATATAGTATCTATTCTCATCGCCGTAGGTGATTCCGCAATTTTGCGTTTTCACTCTTGATTTTTAATCTAAATTATTATCCCCCCAAATCCGGTCAAAAACAAGGGGCTTTTTACATTGAATATTTACTATTGAATATTGACGATTTAAGGGCGTTTTTGGGGCGTAGCAAACGGCGTGCCGGTTTTCATTTACTATTTTCTATTGATTATTGACGATTTAACGGCGTTTTTGGGGCGTCGAGTTGCTGCCGGAGGCCGCGATGAGGAAACCACCAGTGAATGCACCGCAGGCGTATACAGTAAACAGTATCCGAACTGGAGGCAGTAACGAGTAACCCCCTGATACCCGCCTTGGTTGAAACCACGGCGGGTGAAAATCAGGGGGCTAAATTTAACGACAAATCCCCCAGTGCAAACCGTGTGCCGGTTAGAATTTACTATTTTCTATTTTCTATTGACGATTTAAGGGCGTTTTTGGGGCGTCGAGTTGCTGCCGGAGG
>CAZNXD010000132.1:0-5363 GCA_964576935.1 uncultured Pirellulales bacterium
AGATGGGCGGATTTACGGCAGGGGTTCGGCGGATATGAAAGGCTCGATTGCCGCTTTGGCAACGGCATTAAAAGAAGTGGTCGAGACCGGCGGTGAGCTTAAAGGCGATATTATAGTAACGGCATTGGCAGGCGAAGAGACGGATAGTTGCGGGGCGAAGCGATTTATTAAAGAAAACGGTAGCCACCTGGGAGAAGTGGCAGGGATTATAGTGGCTGAGCCGACTGACTTCGAGGTGATAACGGCGCATCGGGGACTGCTGTGGCTTGAGGTTGTGACTAAGGGCAAGACGGCGCACGGGTCGATGCCACAGTTAGGAATTAACGCGATAAACTCGATGAGGGATTTTCTCGACGAATTAGAAGATTACAACTTGGGTGATGTAAAGGATGAAGCGTTGGGGACAGCTTCGATGAGTGTTAATGCGATTTGCGGCGGTAAGGCGATAAACGTTGTGCCGGATGAGTGCAGTGTGAAGATAGATATGCGGACGCTGCCCGGCCAAGGACACGATGGAATTATCAACGATTTCAAAAAGATGTTCGATAAGCTCAAGTCAGCCAATTCTAATTTCGATGCGGAGATTTCGATAGTAAGGGACGTTGAAGCGCTGATGACCGACAGTGACAATAGTTTCGTTCGAGAGTTTTGTGAGGTGGTCGAGCGTGAGAAAACAATAACAGCGGGTTTCTGTACGGACGGGCCTTTCTTTGCGAAGTTAGGTGCGCCGGTAGTGATATTTGGGCCGGGCCACGGGGAATTGTGTCATCAGCCTGACGAGCATATAGAAATCAGCGACCTTGAAAAAGCAGTGGCAAAGTACACGGCAATTATAAAAAAATTCTTAGAGTAAATTTTTAGATAATCCCCTGCTCACAGGTGGCAGAGCTAAGCGAAGATGTGAACAAGGCTGTTCGAAATGGGGGTGATTTGCCGAAATAATTAGTATGTCTTATCTCGAAGCGATATTGGCATTGTTTGCGATAGTCGACCCGGTGGGTAATATTCCGATGTTTCTGCACATCTCCGAGCATGTGCCGCAAGGTCAAGCCAACAAGGCATTCAACACGGCGGTCGGCGTTGGTGTTGTGATACTGCTTTTATTCTGCTTCGCAGGCAACTGGGTGCTGGAGTATATTTTCCACATCTGCTTTGCCGATTTGCAGCTTGCGGGCGGAGTGCTTCTTTTAATAATTGCGATAGACCATTTGATATTCGGGACACTACGGCGGTCGGTTGCGGTGAACGGGACATTGAGCGCTGTGGAGGTCGGTTGTGTTCCGATGGCATGTCCGCTTCTGGCGGGGCCTGGTGCGATGGTGACCAGCCTGACAACGTTTCAAAGTGAAAGGGGCGGACCCGCCCAGGCCATCGTGGCCATACTTGTTATCTTCGGTTTGGTCTGGTTGATAACGCGTTTCCTCGAGCCAATACATAAGCTGCTGGGGCGGTTGTTCTGTACGGTATTCTCAAAGGTGATGTGCCTTTTCATAGCGGCTATCGGCGTGCATATGATAATGTCAGGTCTGGGCTACTATTTCGGCGGGGGCGGATAGTGTTGTTTAGAAAGTGACGCGTTTTTTGAATGTGGTTTTAAAATCGTAAACGTCGTCGAAGTCTTCGATGGTATCGGTCGGCTGAGCACTCATCCATTTGTGCTGTATCATAAGATAGACAATCTCGCCGAAGTCACGGGTAGTTTTAATATTCCAGCTATTAAGTACGAGCAGTGAGAGTCGGCCCCACCTTTTTAGAGCCAGTTCCTTTAGGCCGTCGCAAAGAGTTTGTCCTCTGACGTGCTGAGGTTCGGCGAGCATGTTCTTCATGGTATAGCCGAGGCCGTCATAGACAAAACGGACACCCCGCGGGTGGTATCGGCCGTCTTCTCTTGCGATTATGTCGAGCTTCTCTTTCATGTCAATGTATTCTCTGACCTAGTTTTGCGCCGGGGTCAACGGTGAGCATGAAGATTTCCGAGCCTCCGGGGCCGGCGGCTAAAATCATTCCTTCGGAAGTTCCGAACTTCATTTCTCTCGGTTTGAGGTTGGCAACGCAGACGACGATTCTACCGACGAGGTCCTCGGGCTTATGGGCCTGTGCTATTCCGGCGAAGACATTTTTCTCTAAGCCACCTAAATCGAGCTTTAAGGCGAGCAGTTTATCGGCGCCCTCGACTGGAGAGGCTTCTATAACTTTGGCAATTCTTAAATCGACCTTGGCGAAATCTTCAATCGTGCATTCGGGAGCGAGCGGATCGAGCAGGGATTGAGGTTTCGCGGCTGGGGCTTTGCTTTCGGCACTTTCTTCTATCATGGCATTGACCTTTTTGGGATCGACTCTTTCAAAAAGACGTTCGAATTTGTTTATCTTATGGTTTTCAAGAACTGTTTCAGTATCGTTTATTGCGAGCGGTTCGACGGCGAGGAATTTTTCAATTCTCTCGGCAAATTTCGGAAGGATGGGTTTTAAGTATATCGTCAGAACTCTCACGCAGTTTATTACGGTTGTGAGTGTGGTTCGAGTTGCTTCCGGGTCGTGCTTTATAGTGACCCACGGCTGAGCCTGCTCGACGTATCGGTTGGCATCGTCGGCCAGAGCAGTAACGGTCCGGACAACGGAGGCGTAGTTCAGGTTTTCATAGTCGGCTTTAATCTGTTCTTTGGCAGAAGCAAGTTTGTTAATCAGTTCTCGACCAGTATCATCAAGAGTGCCTAACTGCGAATCAAGGTTCTTTGTGAGCATTGGGCCTGAGCGTGAGGCAAGGTTCGCGAATTTGCCGACGAGGTTCGAGTTGGTCTTGTTGATGAAATCTTCGATGCTTAGGTCGATATCTTCGACGCCGGCGGTGAGTTTGCCAGCGTAGTAGTAGCGCAGGTACTCGGGGTCGAGATACTTGAGGTAGGTGTCGGCTTTTACGAAAGTGCCGCGTGACTTGCTCATCTTCTCGCCGTTGACGGTTAAGAAGCCGTGTACGAAGAGCTTATTAGCGGGCTTGAAGCCCGAACCCATCAGCATTGCCGGCCAGAACAGGGCGTGGAAGTACATGATGTCTTTTCCGATGAAGTGGTACAGCTCGTATTCGTCACTGTTCCAGACGGTTTCAAAATCGAGGCCGTTGCGGTCGCAGTAGTTTTTGGCAGAGGCCATGTATCCGATTGGGGCATCGAGCCAGACGTAAAAGAATTTGTTTTCTTCGCCCGGTATTTTAAAGCCAAAATACGGGCCGTCACGCGATATGTCCCAGTCGCGAAGACCTGTGCTGAACCATTCGTCGAGCTTGTTTGCGACGGACTGCTGGGTGTAGCCTTTGGCAATGAGGTCTTTGAGCTGGGTTTCATATTCGGCGAGCTTGAAGAAATAATGCTCGCTCTGTTTTCTTACAGGAGTCTCGCCGCAGTGAGCACAATGTGGGTCAATCAACTCGGTAGGGTTGTGCGTTCCGCTGCAGGCTTCGCAGGAGTCGCCGTACTGGTCCTGTGCTTTGCAGCGGGGACATGTTCCACGGATGTAACGGTCGGGCAGGAACATTTGACATTTTTCGCAAAAGGCCTGCTCGATGCTTCGCTTCGCGATTGAGCCTGCTTTGTTAAGGGCGCTGAATATGCGTTCGCTAAGCTGTTTGTTTTCGGGTGAGTGGGTCGAATAGTAATTGTCGAATTCTACGAAAAAGCCTTCGAAATCTCTGGCGTGCTCGGCGTGGACGTTTTCGATGAACTGCTCGGGCTTTATGCCGGCAGCGCCGGCGCTTATCATGATTGCGGTGCCGTGAGTGTCGTCGGCGCAGAAGTAGAGGCATTGATTGGAGCAGAGCTTCTGGAAACGTACCCAAATGTCGGTCTGGATGTACTCGACGAGATGGCCGATATGAATCGGGCCGTTTGCATAAGGCAAAGCTGAGGTTACGACGATTTTTCGCGGCATCTTCTCTCCGAGTCAGTGTGGTTACTGCTGTTCGTCCATTTCGTCTTCTTTGTCAATTTCGTCTTCGTCGTTGATATTTTCATCTTCCGGCTCGGCCTGTTGTGGTGAATCGGGTTTTTTATCTTCGGTCTGACGCTGCTGTTTGGCTGGTTTTGGCGGCGGTTTGATTAGCTCTACGTCTTCGACGCCTATAGCTTCTCTGTCGCCATTTTCGTATTCGACCACAACAAGCTGAGTCAGTATCTGGGTATCGATTACTTTGCCCTGGCCCCGAGGTGTTTTGACCTGGCTGTTCTTTTTCGGCAGGCGCTTCTTCAACTCGGTATAGGTCTGGTCTTCGTAGCGGAGGCAGCATTTTAATCGTCCGCAGTAACCGGAGATTTTCGACGGGTCGAGCGTTGCCTTTTGCATTTTTGCCATTCTCATATTAACTGGCTTCAGCGCCTTTAGAAAACGCTGACAGCAGCACTGCTGGCCACAGCTTTCGATATCGCCAAGGATTTTCGCCTCGTCACGCGAGCCGATCTGTCGCATTTCAATCCTGGTCTGGTACTCGCGGGCAAGTCTCTTGACCAGTTCGCGGAAATCGACTCTGCCGTCGGCTTTGAAATAAAAGACAATTCTCTCGCCGCCGAGGATGTGCTCGGCATCGACTATTTTCATTGGCAGATTCAACTCTTCTATGAGACTGTTGCAGGTTTCGATTTCATCCTTGACGATTTGGCGGAGGTGCCTTTCTTCGCTGATGTCAGCAGGTGTTGCATAGCGGACGAACCGGCCTACCGGCTCACATGAATATTCGATTTCACTTTTTTCGAAATATTTCTGCAACTGGTCCGGGCTGAGTCGGAACTGGCCGGCCCTGTAAGCGGTGAGCTGGCCGACGAGATAGCCGAGCTCTATGCCTTTTTCGGTTTTGACCACGATTCGGGTGGGAACCTTTGGTACTTCGGACTCGTCGTGCTCGAACAGACTGAGAGCGTTCATCTGGCCGTGACGCACGAGCAGATACTTTTTATGCTTTGACGGCTTAGATTTTGCAGCCGTTGTTTTTGACATTTGCCTGTTGTAATCCAAAAAAGCTCTGTAGTTTTAGACGGCTATTGTATCAGATGAGGCGAGATTTAACAATAGCTGCTCAAAAACGAGCCTTTCATTAACGTTTGAGTCGAGTAAATTGAGGCTGTTGCATGAATCGGTCAATTTTTTTGCGGCCTGGTCCGGCTCGTACCTTTCGGAGAGTTTTTTTATCTGGGGTTTCTGGTCGGAGTTTGTCAGCTTCTCGGCTGGGATGAAATCGTAGATAGCTACGTCGTGTACGGCTGAGATAATCATACGCAGAATTGTTTTCAGGGCCCTGCGGTTGATGTCAGCTTTGCTGGTATCTGTATTGTGCCTGGCCCAGAGGTCGACTAAATCTTTGCCCTTATCGAGAAACGTCT
>CAZNXD010000133.1:0-5343 GCA_964576935.1 uncultured Pirellulales bacterium
TATACCAAAAAAGGTGAAGGCTTTGCACCGGCCGGCGATGAGCCCCACAAATTTCACTCCACGGGGCCGTTCAAAATGAACGGCGATTCTATAGAGAAATCTTCGGCTAAGACAAAACGTTTCACGGATTCTTTCGGAGAGCATCTTGTTGAACTGGCCGAGCATGACGAGCGTGTAGTAGCTATTACCTCGGCTATGTGCAGCGGCACAGGGCTCGAATCGTTCAGAGAGAAATTCCCCAGGCGATTCTACGATGTCGGCATTGCCGAAGGTGCTGCTGTTGACATTGCGGCCGGTCTGGCAAAGACAGGTCTTAGGCCGATAGTCTGCATATATTCAACATTCCTGCAGCGAAGCTTCGACCATATTTTCCAGGAGGTGGCGCTTCAAAATTTACCGGTTACTTTCTGCATCGACAGAGCGGGCCTGGTCGGTTCCGATGGGCCAACACACCACGGGCAAATGGATATCGGCTTTTTAAGAATGATGCCGAATATGGTCCTGACGGCACCGGCTGACGATTTGGAAATGAAGCTTGCTCTCGATTTTGCACTTGGTCAGGAAAAAGCTGTTTGTATCAGGTACCCTAAAGACTTTGTTCCTGATGACGATTTCGATAGAAGCGCCTGCGCCCAGCCTTTCGAATTGGGCAAAGCAGTAGTCGTAAGAGCCGGTGACAATTCCGTTTTGGCTATTGTTGCTTACGGTGTTGCTTTAAGCGCCGCACTTAAGGCGGCTCGAATTTTATCGGCTGATGGAATAGAGACAAATGTGATAAATGCCAGGTTCGCAGCACCGGTAGATAGCGGAATTGTCACTTCACTTACCGGCGATAAACCTATAATCACGGTGGAAGACCATAGTTTGGCCTGCGGTTTTGGCTCAGCCCTGCTGGAGACAGCCACCACTCTTAATCAACTGCACAAAACAATCATCCCCCTGGCCAGTCCAACGGCTTTTATAAAGCACGACTCCAGGAGCAAGCAGCTTATGCAGGTCGGAATTAATGCCGATAATATTGTTCGGACTGCAAAGAGCATTCTCGGTTTTGCCGAAGATAATCAATATAAAATCGTCGAATTAAAGACCGGTAAAACATCGAGTAATTCAACTGTTCGGCCGACAAAATGAACAAAACAGCTTTGAAAAAAATGGTGATTTTCGCCGACCCCGCCAAGGGCAGCGTCAGTGACGTCGTTAGTGATTTTCTCGATTTTGCCAAAGGCAAAGCTGAGATTGTGGCTAACTGCCACATAGACGATTGCACGACCGGAGTGCTCGGCCAAAGCGATTTCGCTGTCGTCTTCGGCGGTGACGGCAGCATTATATCAGCCGCCAGAAATTTAAGCGAAGCTAATGTCCCCGTGATTGGCGTCAACCTTGGTAAGCTGGGATTCTTAGCCGAGTTCAGCGCCCAAGAGCTAAAAGAAAACTTTGACAATATCATCTCGGGCAATGTTCACATTGAAAAGAGAATGATGCTCGGGTGTCGCGTTCTTAATGGCCAACAACAAAAGTCCTTCTCCAAAGCGGTCAACGATGTTTTCATCACGGCCGGTCCGCCTTTTAGAATGATTGAGTTGAAGATACTGGTGGACGGACAGCCTCTCGCCGGGTGCACCAGCGACGGGATTATAATCTCAACGCCGACCGGCTCAACCGCTTATAACCTCTCAGCGGGCGGACCCATACTGGCCGGCAAAATGGAGGCGATGGTGATAACGCCGATATGTCCGCACTCACTTAGTTTCAGGCCTATCGTAATAAACGCCGACAGCAAAGTGGAGGTTCGCGCTGTCAAAGTCAACGATGGAAGCTCGGTCCTGGTTGACGGACAGTTGTCGGTGCCGATAACCACTGATGACATTGTGAGCATCGAACGTGAGAAAAGCTATTTTATGATTGTAAATAATCCACTCAGAACACAATGGGATACCCTGGCTACCAAGCTAAGCTGGGCTGAAAAACCTAAATATAAAATGATTTAAACCGAATAGAGGCGTGAACTTGCCCCCTGCAACGGGGTATGAATTAATATGGAACGTGGAAAATTCAAAATTTTGGTCTTTGTGATAAGCAGTTTGTGTATTGCCGCCAGCTTCGGACAGGGGGGGCGCCAGTTGGAAAATCCCGCCCTGAGAAATCCTGTCCCGACAAATCCCGTAGGGCCGGGCAATGTACCGGTCACTACCTACCAGAGCGGCCTGGTCCGTTCCCCCAGCTTCGACGACACAAGCGAACATGTCGTTACAGGCAGAATCGGCGGGGGCAAGCATTTCCGAGGCGTGCTGCCGTATAATTCTATGTATGATTTCAGCGGTACGCTCCCAAGCAGCACATTTGACTCGTTCCAGCGATATACAGAATTCTCAAATGATTACTATCGCAACGGAGTTACACCGTTCTATTCTTACACATCTACCGTGACTCGAATATCGCCCGGAACCAACACGGTAATTGCCCCGCCGAGTCCAAAGATAAGAAGCACCGGAAGTAATACATACATTGGGTTGACACCAGAGGCCTATCAGTCAAGCTCTCCTGTTGGAACAAGAACCGGTATTCTCGGCAAAACCCGGTTTTCCCCTGTGGGCACTCTGCCGCCTGAGCAGTTCATTTCAGAACAGGACGGCTCTTCGCAGCCTTCACTGCGCCGCTACGAAGAGCAACTCGAAGAATTTGACAGGCAATTAAAACAGGCAAAGAGCAAAGCTGAACACCTGCAAAAAGAACTGAAAACTGAAACTCCAACTTTGGACGGCTTAGATGAAGATACGGCACAACAAGGCCGTAACGAGTTGCTCCAGGCGGAAGAAAAGGACCGTCAAACCGATAGTCCGATGTCATCCGACCAAACCCAACCCCCATCAGAACAGCTCGATGTCTATGAGAGAATGATGCAGGAATATGCTCAGCTAAATGAGACATACGAACAAATCTTTGGCGAAACGATTGAATCCAGACATCAATCTAAAAAACCGTCAACCTGGCAGGGGCCGGACATTAGCGAAAGGAAGCTAAAGTACAAGCAAAGCACCAGGATTACCGAATCACCTGACGCTTCGAGACAGCAACAACCAGAGAGAGACAAGGCCGACCAGAGTACCGAACAGGCCTCGGCCGAAGCCAGAGCGGTGCTTAGCCGGCACGAAACCTTTGCCTCTTATGCGCAGGATAAATTCAATCAGTCTCTCAGAGCTGCTGAGCAATACATGAAGCAGGGTAAATTCTATCTCGCGGTTGATGCCTACACGCTGGCTTCGATGTACAAGCCGGATGACCCTCTGGTTTACGCCGGCAGAAGTCATGCTCTCTTTGCCGCCGGTGAATATGTAAGCAGCGCCCTTTATCTGGCCAAGGCAATCGAGATGTTCCCGGCTTATGTCGATTTTAAGATCGACATAGTCTCTATGATCGGCGACGTTGACACCGTTGAAAAGAGGATAACCAATATAAACCAGTGGCTTGAAGCAAGTAAATCGCCTGAGCTGCATTTTCTCCTGGCCTATATCTACATGCAGCTTGACAGGCTGCCAAAGGCCGATGAATCTATCGCCCAGGCATATCAAAAAATGCCTGACGTTACCGCGGTAGCGATATTGAGAGAGGCGATTCAAAAACGGCTGGGTAAGTAATTAATTCACCTAACCAAAACATTCGCTCTGTTTGAACTCTTTTGATGATTAGGTCTAATCTTTCTATTCAAGTCGAGCAGCTTTTTGACACAGATGGTCCGCTTAGCCGGGCAATGCCCGGCTTTGAGGCACGTTCCGAGCAGGTTCAAATGGCCTGTTCTGTGCACCAGGCCTTCTTGAATAATCGCCATTTAGCGGTAGAAGCCGGTACCGGAGTCGGCAAAAGCTTTGCCTACCTGATGCCTTCAATTAAGGCAATTGCCAATAAGTGCGGCAAAATACTCATAAGCACCTTTACTATCACACTACAGGAACAGCTTATCAACAAGGACATTCCCTTTCTAAGCGACTGCATGGAGGATAAATTTACTGCCTGTCTGGCTAAGGGAAGAAGTAATTACCTCTGCCTGCGCCGGCTTGAATTTGCTCTGCGACGCAGCACGCGGAGCTTTACACAGTTGACCGATGAATTGACCCAAATAAATCAATGGGCTCGACGAACAAACGACGGCTCACTCAGCGATATGCCTTTCATACCTTCGGCCGGGGCCTGGGATGCGGTTAAAAGCGAGCACGGCAACTGCACTAACAGAAGATGTGCTCATTTCGGCAAGTGCCTCTGGCGACGGGCCAGACGACGACTCGACAGCGCCGACATAATCGTTGCGAATCACGCGCTGCTTTTCAGCGACCTCGTAATAAAAGAGAGCGGTTTTTCATTGCTGCCCGAGTATCAATATGTCGTCGTTGACGAAGCTCACAACATCGAGAGCGTCGCTCAGGACCATTTTGGAATCGACATCAGTGACAAGCGCCTGAAGTACCTGCTTGACAGGTTGTATAACCACAGAACGCGCAGAGGTTTTCTTGCTTTCAATACCCAGGCTCAAAAGCTGCTTGATACCGTCGCCGCGGCGAGAATCGCCGGCCGAAAGTTTTTCGAAAATGTTCGCAGCTGGTATCAGCAGAACAAAGACGAAAATGCGGGAAGATGCTATACGAACTTTGTCGACGACAACCTCTCCGGACGGCTTAAATCACTGCGGGCAGGCCTTTCGGCTCTGGCAGGCAAAACCGTGGATGTCGACGAAAAGTTCGAGACTCTAAGATTTGCCAATCTCTGTGCCGAATTGCTGCAGGATATCGACAATTTTCTCCTGCAGAAAAAGGCTGAGCACATTTACTGGGTCGAGGCCGGGCCAAAGAGCACCTCGGCCATACGACTCAAGAGCGCCCCGGTCAACGTTGGTCCTGATATAAAGAGGACACTATTCGATGCTCACCAATCGGTGATATTGACCAGCGCAACTCTGAGTAGTGACGGAACGGATGAAAAAAGCGGTTTTGAATTCTTTGCCGGCCGAGTTGGCCTGGAGGATTTCGAAGCACTCAGGCTGGGCTCATCTTTCGACTATCAAAAACAGGTAACAATGTACATCGAGCAGGATTTGCCCGACCCGAACCAGCCGGACTTTGCGGAAGCGGCGTCTGAGGCTATCAAGAAATATGTCCAGCAAACACAAGGCCGTGCGTTTGTGCTTTTTACCAGTTACGAAATGCTCGACAAAGCCTTCGATAAAACCGCTCAATGGTTTAGCGATAAAGACATTATCCCGCTCAAGCAAGGCGGTGGTTATGACCGCAGCACATTACTGAAGAAATTCAAGTCAAACTCAAAAAGCGTGCTGTTCGGAACCGACAGCTTCTG